>CAIRSO010000392.1 GCA_903881215.1 uncultured Bacteroidia bacterium | reverse complement strand
GTCATCAACAAGATATTTTAACTTTTTAAATGCCTTATAAGCCAGAGGAGGGAATAGTGAACCTCCCTGTCCGGTGCGACTGGCTTTTATTAGCTGTTGTTGGCGTGCTTCACTAATCGTAGCCCATGCATCTTCCAGTTTTGACTGCTGACTTTCCAATAGGTCATCTTCTTTTGCACAGGCATCACTGAATGCCTCCCACTCTTTTTCCAATTGGAGACTGCTATTTACTGATTTTGGGAAAACAGGCCAGTTGAATTTCTCCAGCCCCAGTGGATCCTGAGGCAAAGGTTTATCCCAATAGATATCTTTACTATCCAGGTCATATCCCAACTTATACAGCCTGGTCTCTTTTTCGTTGGTGTAGCCGCTTTTAATACTGCGCTTGGCGGCCTGAACGGCAGCTTCAGTATTGCCTTTGTTTTCCTCAACGAACGATTTGGTAAAATTGGCCTGAGGATGGTAGGCATAAATACGGATGGTACTGTCAAGGTAATTTTCAGATTTATCAATATGGCCCAATCCAAACCATGCCTGACCAAGGTTGTTCAATATCGTACTGTTTCGGGGAAAACTCTTGTTTATATTTTCAAGAATAGGAATTGACAGTTGTTCGGCACCCGACATGGATAACATGGAAGCATAATTGTTCAGGTTATTCGTGTTTGAAGGATCATCGATGCATGCTTTTCCCATCATGTAGATCGCCAGTTCCACTCTTCCCATCATCCACAAACCGGCAGCGGCATTGCCGGTTTCAGCGGCAGAATTGTGTTCCGCTTTGATCATTTTATAGATTTCGTCGCCTTTAGTTTTGGATTGTGGCTTTAATTGCAACAATACTTTTGCATCGGTTGCAACTAAGTATGCAGGAAGCGAAGATTTAGTCAATGGAGTTTTTGGAATGCTTGCAATCCTAGCCAAATCCTTTTTTGGAACAATCCTTGACAATTCATCAACCCCTGCCTGCAATTGCTCGTCGGTTAAATTCGGAATAATTGTAGTCGATGGCACCTTATAACCCATGTCTTCCATCGCTTTTTTGTCTTCCGGACTTATTTCATCCATCGCTTTCTGCAGTTCTTTCATCATGTCCTGCACTTCATTTTGAGTAGGAGCTTTTTCTTTAGGTTTAGTTTTGGTTTGAGAAATGGCAGTAAAACCTGTAAACAAAATAGATAAAGCTAATAAGAGTTTGTTCATGCCTTTATTGTTTCTGATTGTTGATTTTATTCGCAGTTCACGCTTATGTTAAAATTCTTTTTTTATTACAGCAGAAAGTGGAGCGAAATTTCCATCTGCAACACATTCCATATATCTATATTCAAAATTTAAAAATCCATAAGCATTACTAAAGGCAATTGTTTTTCTTCCAAATGTTGGATGTAGGTTACCAAATTGGTCTTTAAATTCCAACGTCACACTAACGTTTTCTATTTTCCAAGCATCAACCAATAAATTGGACGCATATAATATGTCCAGTACTAGTCCACTACCTTGAAAGGATTCCAATTTTATATCCCCACGCAATTGCTCCTGACGTTGCAGGCCAAACTCTGTATCTGAATTTATTCTCATTTCATTAGTCAAATTTGGTTGATAGAAAGGACTCCAAACCCAATCCGCACGTTCGCTCTTTGCCCTAACCCATACTATGACCTTTGAAGGAAACTCCTTATTGTCACTGCCTGTTCTGATATTAACCCTTGCAGAAGTTAAGGTATAAACACTGGCAGGCGCATCTGTATTGGATATGGGACCGGCTGTTTTGTTTGCGGCAGGTGGCGGCGGTGGCGGAATCGACTGATTTAAGTTTTGAGTATTTCTCAGGGTTTTTGATGTCCTAATTTGTGCATTCAGATTGCCTGTTGCAAATGCACCAAGAATTGTAATCAGCAGTAATTTTTTCATGATATTTTGTATTAGTAAATTCAACGTTTAATTGTCCTCATTTTTTTGTAGATTGTTCAGGTAAAAGTCTGGTTTAATGGATAACCAAACAATCCCCTGAAAATAGGATATTGATGATTTTTAAAAAAATCATGGAAAAGGGTGATATGATAACGGGATTCATCCATTTCTGCGCCCACACCTGGACCCCTGAAGCCTGCGCAATGGTTTCTGCTTGAGGATATTTCCAAGGGCACACGGACTGCGTAGTCGCACTGGAAATCCAGTCCTTGAGTGTCGTTTCCTGGAAGATCGGAATATGCTGGAAGCAGGGCCGAACGAGGGCGTCCTCACGTGTCCAAAAGGTGGCGGAAGGCAAGGAGCGAACCACCAAAGGCACTTTTTCGGACAGAAGACTGGTGAGTTCCTCTTTTTGCGACCATTCAATTTGGTTGATGCGGAATTCACAGATGGCTTGTTTGTAAAAAAAGGTCAGGATTAAAAATAGTAACAATAAAATCAGAATAATTTCCAACATGCGGTAGAAGCCTAATGGTGGAATGTATCAAAAAATAGAGAATAAGCCGCATCGCCGCACATCACCTCATAGAAGGGGGGCAGAGCAGCATGCCTGGTAGGAAGATTTCCACTGGTTTCGGACGGCTGGTATCACGGACAGCGAGGATGTCTTGCTCGCT
>CAIRSO010000391.1 GCA_903881215.1 uncultured Bacteroidia bacterium | reverse complement strand
TTCCTCAACTTGAAAATCTAAAAATAAGAACCAGTTATAGTCAGACAGGCAAAGATGCTGTAGGTAATTTTCAATACCTTAGCGGATATTCATATGGCAATGCATATATAAATGGATCTAATGTTTCAACAGGGCTTTATGAAACTGCAATGGCCAATCCATTTTTAACATGGGAAACCATGACAATATCTAATGTTGGCCTTGATTTTTCTATCTTAAAAAGGTCGCTTTACGGTGAAATTGATTTATTCTATCGAGACCGTGAAGGTATCCCGGGTAATCAATCAGCCTCTTTACCATCAACTTTCGGCGCTACACTCCCCTTGTTAAATCTTAACTCAATTAATACAAGAGGATTTGAATTACTTCTTGGACATGAAGGAAGAATAAGAGATTTTAAATGGAATGTAAATGCAAATATTTCCTGGGCACGTTCAAAATGGGGATTCTTTGACGAACCGGATTACTCAGCAGACCCTGACATTGAACGACAAAACAAAAAAACGGGGCAATGGGTAGATCGTATATTTGGCTATAAATCAGATGGACTCTTTACAACACAAAAAGAAATTGATGACTTAACCTTCGTATATAATCAGGCACAAGGAAACAAAGCCATTAAACCTGGAGATATTAAGTACCAGGATGTTAATAATGATGGTCTGTTGGACTGGAGAGATGTAGTTGAAATTGGAAGTGGCGACTTGCCTCAATGGAATTACGGTTTTAATACTGACCTTACATATAAAAACTTTGATTTAACTGCTTTTTTTCAGGGTGCACTCGGATTTAACCAACGTTTGAATTATAAATGGGGAAATAATTATTCAGAATTAATGTTCAATGAACGTTGGACACCTCAGAACAATAATGCTAATGGTATCATTCCTAGTATGGGAGGGGCTGGTACTAATAATTATTTATCTGACTTTAACTTAAAAAAGTCTGATTACTTACGTTTGAAAACTGTATCTCTTGGTTTTAACTTACCCACAAAACTGCTTAAAAAAGCAAATATTCAAAATGTACGATTGTATATAGCCGCTACCAATTTAGTCACTTTTAGTAGTATCAATAAGTATTACATTGACCCTGAAGCACCCATGGGAGAAGGAGGTCGTTGGTATCCGCAAATGAAAACAATTAGCTTTGGATTTGATTTATCACTTTAAAAATTTGTAAATAATGAAAAAATATAAATTATTACTGCCAATATTGAGCCTGATGTTAATGGCATGTGAAGAAGTACTTGATAAGAAACCTTTAGATTTTATTTCGGACGAAACAGTTTGGACGCAACCTGTACTAATAGATGGATACTTAGACCAATGCTATGCAGAAATGGTTTTCGCATGGGAAACCCGACATGGTGGAACTACTAAGCAAATGCCAACTGGTCTATACACTTGGTTTGAACAAACCCATTCAATTACTATTGCCGATGAAGCAATGCCAGGATGGGTTTCTGCACCCAAAACTCGAGCAATTGAAATAAATGGTGGAATAATGGAATGGTGGGGATATGCAACTGTTCGCAAGTTAAATGTATTTTTGGAAAGACTTGAACCATTGCAATTGAATGCAGATTACAAAAAGAAACGAATTGCTGAAGCACGCTTTTTAAGAGCTTTTTGTTACTTCAATATGGTAAAACGTTATGGTGGGGTTCCACTAATCACAAAAGCACAGCAATTGAATGATTCGAATGAAGAATTATTCAGAAAAAGAAACAATGAAGTCGAAATATATGACTTTATTTTGTCAGAACTCGATGCCGCTTCAATAGATTTGCCTGAAACAGCAGGAACTTCCGAGTTAGGACGTGCAACAAAATATGCTGCATTAGCGCTTAAAAGCAG
>CAIRSO010000390.1 GCA_903881215.1 uncultured Bacteroidia bacterium | reverse complement strand
CTTTCTTTCTTCTGACAATTTGTGGCGGCTTACTGCAATAATTATTTCTTTTACGCCTTCAGCCTCAATTATCTTTCCAAATGCTTTTTCTTCGGAATATACCGGTAAGCCCCCAATCATTTTATTTTGCAAGTGCAAATTATCGTCAATAAATCCGGCAAGCTTAATTCTAAGATTTTTATCTTTTTCAATAACGTCCCTGGTAATTTGACCTTTATAACCTGCCCCAAATATTAGTACTTTGTTGAAATCACTTGTGATAGAATAAACATAACTAAAGATAGATTTGATTGCCAACCTGAATGATATCATCGCCAAGACTGAAACAAAAAAATGAATATATACGATAGGAAAAGGGATCGCCATTTCTTTCACGTAAATATGTCCCATCAGTGAAACGAAGAGGAATCCCATCGTTATAATCAAATGCGAAAAAATTATGACAGTTGCATCTTGGGTAGTAGAATGCCGGATGATTCCTTTGTGAGGATGAAAAAGATAAGTGGCCAGGTAGAAAAAGGGAACTCCGCTTAATAGTTGGAGAAAAATAATTCGCAGGTCGAAAACTATTCCAGTAAGACCCGATAAAAACCAGCAGATAAGCAGGAAGGATATGGCCAAAATTGCCCAATCACAAAAGAGCACCATCCACGAAGGGAGGTAGCTATGCTTCATTAATGTGGCAAATAGATTTTTCATTACTAAAAATTTAGATTCTTTAAAGTGCCTCTTAGGCTACATTTCACCAAATAAATAACAATTTCACTACTAGGCTTATATTATTCACACAGAGTGCTTTTCGTTATATTTAACGCAAAGCACCAGATATTTTATAATGAGATAACGCTTTAACTCTTCTACAAAAGAGTCTGATGAGCCATTATGATTTTTTTCAGAGGTTTGTAGACCATTTATAACAAAAAATCAATGCAAGACTATAAATTTGATTACAGGTATGGCTGAGGCACCAACAACATGCAAGTAGTATGTGCCACTTTTCAATTGCGAAGTATTTAATTGTATTCTTGTAAGTTTCATCTGGTCGTTTAGTTCCTTCTGCAGTAGGACCTTTCCCTGAGTATTTGATATGGAAATCAAAACGGATTTGTTTGCATAAGAGTCATGCATTGTAATATTCAGTATATCATTACAGGGGTTTGGGAACAGCCTTATATCCCCTTGCAATTGTTCATTTAGCTGAGCGGGGTTCAACTTTTCAGGCGATAATGAATCCTCTTTTGTCCAGGAACTTATCAAGGGCAAAACTTTCGCAGTTAGTATGGTGCCGCTGTCCCCGATGGCATAATATGTACCATCGTTAATCGTTCCGGCTTTTAAGTCTATGGTCAGCAATGAATTTTCTTTTGTCCAGGAACCAGCTTTATAAGTCAATATAGTGCCTCCGTAACCCACACTGATACCGCTGCTGTCATCGTCGAAGAAAACGGATTTAAGCGATGAATGGTTTTTGCCGGTAGATACTTTTTTCCAACGCTGACCGTCGAAATGCAATATTGTCCCAGGGCTACCTACAGCCCAACCGTTGTTCTTATCAGAGAAGGAAATGCCAGTGATGGATGAATAGGAATCCAAAACATTCACTGGGATTTTGTCCCTGGCATTCATGTTGATTTGCATCAGGGGCACGTTCGCACACTCTAATCCTCCACCAATCCATGCGTTATCGGTTTGAAAATTGACTGAGAGCATTCGTGCACGGCTTCCGCTTTCGACTGGGTTCCAGGCCCCATCTTGAAAGAGGAGTATGGTTCCGTAGTCACCAACAGCAATGCCATGATCAGCATCATTAAAGCTAACAGAAAACAAGTTTTTGTTGGTAGGGCTTTTAAAATGCAACCAGTTATTGCCATCGAAACGAAGAATTGTTCCTTTATCTCCGACAGCCCACCCATTATACTTATCAATCATACAAACGGAATGCAGGTTTTCAGAAGTTGGTTCCTGCAATTTAGTCCATTGATTGTTGGTTCTCACGAGAATAGTGCCCTTGTCGCCAACTATCCACCCCATCTTTTGACCGACGAAAACGATAGAGTTGAGATTATTATTTGTCGGGCATTTTTCAGTCGACCATTGCGCACGCGTCGTTCCTGTAAACAGAAGCCCTGAAAGCAGAAATAATAATATTATTTTATTGTTCATGACAGTAAGCATATAAATTATTTGATCACATTAACCTGTCCGTTCCCATTGATTTGCGGTAGGGGAATGAAGCGATAGTTTATCTGTCCGAACTGTTCAGTAAAAAGATAACATTTGGTATCCATGTCATTGGATCCGGTGTAAGAGATTTCGAGGGAGGATGAATTTTCCAGCACATTAGTAATCCTTATATTACTTTTCGCCCTTATGTACTTAACAGCATAATCCATGGAAGTATATTCAGGATTATAACCTGAAATGGCCAAAGTAACCTGGCCCAGAATGGTTCTCCAATTGTCGGCGGTAATATTTGCCAAGAAATATTCGTGGGTAAAGAGTGTAGAGAGAACCATGCTGTTTAAGGCACGTCTTAAATGCCTGATTCCCATAGCGGAAGTAGTTGAAATGTTATTATCAGGGTACCATTCGTATCCTCCGTCATCCCTTATTTCAGTAATACAATTAAAAAACTGAATACCATTCAGTGTGATATCCCCCGCATAATAAACAGGCGATGTTGTAAAAACTACTCCATTTCTGTTTTGGCGATATGGAGCACAATTGATCCATGTAGTATTAGTATCTGAGTAATAAAGCTGATCAGGGAGCATATGAATTCCAAGAAACTCTACACCCATTGCCTTAAGCTCCGGCAACGATGCCGAGCTGAGTTCATAAACATGGGGTACAACAAAATTTGAAATCTTAAGGCCGTTATTGATATACAGATCCCTTGCAGCACGTACATTGACTGCAGCATCGAACAAAGAAAGATTATTATGATTGTAGTAAATGTAATTATTTGTAGTAAATGAGTGGGGTGATGCTGTTGCTTTGTCAGTATCTATTAAATTTTTAAGAAGGGTTATGTTGCCAACCGGGATGTCGTTGTTGAACGTACCACACCAGGGAATAAATCCATATTCATTTGCAATTTTTAACCAATCAAAGTTATTCGATATTCCTCCTCCATTACTGTTCACATCGTCAACCCTCATGGTAACCATGGGAGGCAATCCCTGAATGATAAATGGTTTCCGGGCGGCCCATACCATGCCTCTCCAGATCAAATCATCCATCCCGTAAACAGGACCCAGCACATTATCAAAAACCCAATCATAGCCACTCCATTTGACAACTTTACCTTTACCATAATTTGAGACCTGGAGAATGGGAACGGTACTCCCCTGTGTACCCAATGTTGCAAGGTCAGTTCCTCCTACCAGGTTGCTGCTTTGGGTAACAGCCCATAGTGAAAGTAGTGTCACTGAATTTGTTGGATTAGAGTAATCAGGTGTATGATTTTGGGTAATATGGTGTGATGTGTTTAATATATTAATATAGTCCGAGCTTGCAGTTCGTGGCGTAATCAATGAATTAAAGCCACTTGCATAATCGAACAAGTGTGAATCGAAACTGTAAAGTCCAGCTCCTTCCGAAACCGCGGCCTCTAGCTCTGTAATCGGGTATCCTGAGGAGTATACGTTTTTGTGCCCGAAAACAATTATTGCATAATCATTTAGTACAGGCAATGCTGTCGTGAAAATATCGCATTCTTCGTACGGGATTCCAAAATTTTTGATGTACGGCTTAATATACTTTGTATAATCAACATAGGATGCAGATGATGAGTTTATAAGAACCAGTGCATTATTCTTCAACACGGCTTGTGGTGATCGTACAGTAATATCAATTGGGGTGCCCAGACTATAACCGGCGCAACCGTTGGCATCCATTACTGATGTAAGCGCATAATTATATGTTCCGGTTGACAGGATGCCGGATGAAATAGAAGTGCCGCTTGTATAGTTATTTATGGGTAGTTGAGCTATTCCGTTTCTGCTATAATTAATAGTGTAAGGAGGGGTTCCGCCTGAAAGCGTGACATTGAATTCTGTAGTCGTTTGATTGAAAATTGTGGCATTATCATGGAGTTGGGCAGAAGTGAAAACCTTAATTACAATCGGGTTACTATATAAGGGTCCATAAATACCACTGGTTACCATACGTCTGTAATAGGTGATTGGCGACAATGCAGGCGGGCTATAAGCTGAAAGGGTGGCCCCGGGAATATTGACCCAGTTGATAGTATCAGCTGAACACTGCCATTGAAACGAGTAATTTCCTGTCCCACCAGTAGGAGTAGTGAGTTGTGTTAAAGCAGCAGGGGCGGAGTTGAAACAAATGGACTGATTGGAGCCAATTGTACCTGGAGTGAGATCCCCGCTAATTTTTGCAAATACGATATCACGGAAATAACAACTGCCGGCATATGTGGATGTAGGGACTGTTCCTAATACAGTAGAATATACCCCTCTGTTATATCTCACATAGGAACCTAAAGTTGGAGATTGGTAGTTAAATGCTCTCTCATAGTTAAAATCGGGGCCGTTGGATATGCTAATTGTGTAGGTTTTATTTGCTTCTACAACTAATGGCGATGCGAATATGAATTCACGCCAGCCTTCTGTCCCGGAAAGAAAATTCCAATTGAATGGCCCTGCTACAAGAGTATAGGATGATGCATCAGACCTCCATAGTCTGACTGTATGACTTCCACCTTCGTTGATATGACTATATAGACGGGCCTTAGTAATAAATCCACTAGATAAAGTGAGGAATTCAGTACCCAATTCATAAGCTTTGTCATTGTTTGAAGACGATGGAATTTCTTTCCTGAACAAGGAATCAACCGGAATATAGGAAGAAGGTGCAGATGCTGTAATTGTGATGCCAGAACCCAGGTTCGGCGCGTTACATCCATTCACATCAGTAACCGAAGTTAAAACATACGAATATGTGCCGGGAGGTATAATCCCCGTTGAAATAGGTGTGCCACTTTCATAGTTATTTATGGTTGGTTGAGCTACTCCTTTTCTGCTATAATTAATTGTGTAAGGAGGGGTTCCTCCTGAAAGAGTGACATTGAATTCCGTTATATTATTGAAAATTGTCTTATTATCATGAAGTTGGGCAGAAGTGAATATTTTAATCAGAACGGGTTTACTGTAAGCAGGGCCATAAGTTCCGCTGGTCACCGAACGCCTGTAATAGGTATTTGACGACAATGCAGTCGGGGTAAAAGCAGATTGGGTGGCTCCGGAAATATTGACCCATTTAATAGTATCGGCTGAACTCTGCCATTGAAAATCATAATTTCCTGTACCCCCCGTGGGAGTTGTCATTTGTGTTAAAGCAGCAGGGGCTGAGTTGAAACAAATAGATTGATTGGTGCCAATTGTTCCTGGAGTGAGGTTACTGATATTTAATGCAAATACGATATCACGGAAATAGCAACCCAGGGAATAGGATGATGTCGGAACTGTTCCTAATACAGAGGAATACAACCCCCTGTTATATCTCACATAGGAACCTAAAGTTGGAGATTGGTAATTAAATGTGCCCTCATAGTTAAAGTCGGGACCATTGGAGATGCTGATTATGTATGTTTTATTTGCTTCCACAGCAACCGGTGAGGTGAATTTGAATTCGCGCCAGCCATGTATCCCGGAAGGAAAATTCCAATTGAATGGCCCTGCTACAAGCGCATATGATGATCCATCCGACCTCCATAGCCTGATTGTATGACTACCACCTTCGTTGATATGAGTGTATAGACGGGCCTTCGTAATGAAACCATTTGACAAAGTGAGGAATTCAGTGCCTAATTCGTAAGATCTGTCATTGTTTGAATACGATGGAGTTTCTGTCCTGAACAATGAATCAACCGGAACATAGGAAGACCCTAAATTTGGAGTTGCATTTACAGTAACGCTGGAACCCAGGCTCTGAGCTCTACATCCATTTAAATCAGTAACAGAAGTTAATACATACAAATATGTACCTGTAGGCAGAATTCCTGTTGAAATAGGGGTACCACTGGCATAGTTAGTTATCAACGATTGAGCTGATCCATTTCTGTTATAATTAATAATATAAGGGGAAATACCTCCTGAAATGGAGACGTTTAAAAAAGTCGAAGTGTAACTGTCAATAGCAGTATTGCCATAGAGTTGAGCCTGATTTATTGCAGGTAAAAGTGTAATAAGAACAGCAGAACTGCTTACTGTTCCACAACTTCCACTTGTAACGCTTCTTCTGTAATATGTGTTCGAAGTAAGTACTGTCGGAGTGTAATTGACGGAATTAGCTCCGGAAATATTGACCCATGTTGAATTGTTACTGGAACTCTGCCATTGGTAGGTGAAGGTTCCGGTGCCACCAGAAGGGGCGGTTAACTGAGTAAGTGGTGAAGGGATTGTATTGTAACAAATTGTTTGAGCTTTACCAATGCTCCCTGAAGTCAGATTTGCATTAACGGTAATAACTATAGTATTCGTGGTTGCCGTTCCATAAGAACCGCTCGTAACCCCTAATCTGAACCAGGTTTTGGCTTTAAGAGCTGGCGAAGTATATGAACTCTGGGTAGCATTGCTGATATTACTCCAGGTTGTGTTATTGGTTGACCTTTGCCATCGGTATGTATAAGAGCCGGTTCCCCCCGTAGGAGCAGTCACTTGGTAAAATGTGGCTGGTGAAGTGTTATAGCATATTTGCTGAGCTACGCCAATTGTGCCTGCACTTAATGGCGCTGTTTGTGCATAACCAAATTGACAAAGGCTAAATAATATGATCCCAGTTAAAAAGAATTTCATGCGTATATAATTTGATTTTTAAGGTCTCATTCCGTGAATGCAAACAGCAATTAAACTTTTTGTGTCTCGTTAAAAAATTACAATTAATATTTACGGGCAAAATGTCTGTATATGTTAATTCTTGCTGTGATAAAGAGTAAGACCAGTAGACTCAACAGGCATAATCCTATAGTCAAAGATTGTGATACTTCAATCCTACGTTCTAT
>CAIRSO010000389.1 GCA_903881215.1 uncultured Bacteroidia bacterium | reverse complement strand
GAAAAACAGAAGGTCCAAACTGCGGAGTTAAACTAATTTGGCCGCAATTGACCTGCTTTTGCCCACAGACCGGATTATCTCCGGTTCAAAAAAATCAAATTAGATATTTAAGTAAAATATAACTCCTTATTGACATTACATTTTTGTTTGTTTAGTTAAAAACGGATATTAAATACAAAAGTTTTGCAGTCAGAGTTAAGGAATTGTGATCAAATAGGTCTAATTAAAAATGAATGCATTTTAGGTATCTTTATAAACTCTTTGTATAAAATATAATTTCCCCGTTTTATATTTCTTTCAAACAAGTTGAATTTAAATATATTGTCATGGAAAATCGTAGAAAATTTATCAAAAAAATTGGAACTGTTGCAGCCTTAAGTTTAATCGCAGATTGGGCTTCAGCTTTGCCTGTGTCCGACAAGTGGGGTAAAATTCTACCTCAACGCCAGTTGACCCGTGATGGTCAAAAAGTAACAGCTCTTTGCCTTGGTGGCTACCATTTAGGGTTCATTGATAATCCGGCTGATGCCGAGAGAATGGTTGAACGTTCAATTGAGTTGGGAGTGCGGTTTTTCGACAATGCCCGAAAATATGTCGATGGTCGTGCCGAAGAGTACATGGGTAAATTTCTGACACCCAAATACCGGGACCAGATCTTCCTGATGACAAAAGCTCCGGGAAAAACAGGTGCGGAGGTGCGGCAGATGTTGGATGAGTCATTAAAAGCTTTAAAAACTGATTATGTCGACTTGTGGCAAATTCATGCCCTTAATACCCCGGAAGATGTTGATAACAGATTAAAAGCTGGGGTCCTGGACGCCTTTCTGGAAGCAAAACAAAAAGGCAAGACACGTTATATTGGTTTTACCGGACACCAAAGCCCTAAAACACATTTATATCTTTTGAAAAAGTTGGATGAATTAGGCATTGAGCTGGATACCTGCCAGATGCCATTAAATGTTTGTGATCCTTTCTTTGAGTCATTCCAGCACCAGGTATTACCCGTTCTATTGGAAAAAAAGTATGGTATTCTTGCCATGAAAACAATGGCAGGTGGCAGCATGATGGGTGGACGAATAGATACCACACCAAAAAATATCAAGACGGAAGATATTCCTGACGTAGTAGCAAAAACAGAGCTTACTTATGCAAATCTCCATCAGTACGTCTATTCTCTTCCGGTTTCTTCTTTGGTTAGTGGATGTAGGTTTACACATGAACTGGAGGCCAATGTAAAAGTCTTGAGAAATATGAAAAAACTATCTGAATCGGATATGAAGAAACTCGAACAATATGCAGAACCTTATGCCGGTATGATCGTGGAAAACTATAAAAGGATATTGAAATAATAGAACAGCGTTATTCCCAATCAAATTTATACTTACCAACTATAATTTAAGCGAATGGAAAAATCAGAAAATCCCTCAGGAATTAGTCGAAGAAATGCGATAAAACTATTTTCAGCAGGTTCAGCGGCAGGAATTTTGGGACTGTTCGAAAGTCCGGCGGCAAGAGCTGATACACGTTCAACACCTTCCTATGCAATAGGGATGCCCAAGGTAACCATTACGAATGTTAAGGCAATTGCTACCGCCCCTGAAGGTTCAAACCTTGTTATTGTCAAAGTGGAAACCAGTGAGCCCGGTTTATACGGCATAGGATGTGCAACTTTTACACAAAGGGCCTTTGCCGTTGTGACTGCCATTGAAAAATATCTGGTTGATTTTTGTGTTGGGAAAGATGTAGACAATATTGAAGATATGTGGCAGTCGGCCTATGTCAGTTCCTACTGGAGAAACGGGCCGGTGCTAAATAATGCATTAAGCGGTCTTGACGAAGCCTTATGGGATATCAAGGGCAAACGTGCAAATATGCCGGTCTATCAGCTTCTGGGAGGAAAATGCAGAATAGCAGTCGAATGTTATGCACATGCCGGTGGCCCAACGCCTGAAGCCGTTGCAGAAAATGTCCAGAAGTTTATGGGTCAGGGATTCAGGCATGTCCGTATTCAGCAAGGTGGTTATGGTGGTGTGGGGACCATGGAAATAAAGCCTGACTTTAAGGAAGCTGGCTTCGGCAGACCAAGTGATTCCTTCTCAGATCAGCGTACTTATTTGAAGAGAGTGCCTAAAATGTTTGAAATCGTACGCAAAACTTGTGGTGAAGATATTGAGCTGCTGCATGATGTTCACGAATTGGTTGAGCCAATGGACGCCATCAATATGATCAAACAATTGGAGCAATATCACCCCTTCTTTGTCGAAGATCCATTTTCTCCTGAAAACATGAAATGGCTGAAGACCCTTCGGGCCAACACAACTGTTCCAATCGCCATCGGCGAGTTATTCAATAACATTAATGAGTTTAGGGATCCGATGGTCGATCAGTTGATAGACTACATACGAATTCATATTTCTCAAATTGGGGGTATTACTCCGGCGATGAAGGTTGCCAGGCTTGGGGAGTGGTTTAATGTCAAGACAGCATGGCACGGACCAGGCGATACTTCTCCTGTCGGTCATGCAGCCAATGCACATATCGACCTTTCTGTCAAGAATTTCGGCATCCAGGAATCGCATTTTTGGTCAGCAAAAGCTCAGGAAGTTTTCCCCGGTTGTCAAACCTATAAAAACGGATATATGTACATCAATGAAGCACCCGGACTAGGTGTTGATATAAACGAAAAGGAAGCAGCCAAATATCCTATTGGGACGAAATCCAACTGGACAGTAAGGAAAAGTGATGGGACTATTATAAAACCATAATTATCAGACACATGAAAACTGCCATTGCATTGATCCTTGCTTTATGTTCTATTAATTTGGTTCATAGTCAAAGTAATAACAAATCTTACTCACTTCTCATTGGTACTTACACGAAATCCAGCACAAATGACGGCATATATGTGTACGATTTCAATAGCCAGACTGCAGAAGTGATTTTAAAATCAAAAATCTCAGGTGAAGAAAATCCATCCTATCTGGCCATCAGCAAAGATGGAAAACATGTTTATGCTGTTAATGAGGTTAAGAATGGAGGTGTAAGCTCCTTTCTCTTTAACCCGGCATCCGGTGAGCTTACATTTTTAAACCGTGTTGGTTCCGGAGGGGACAGTCCCTGTTATGTTTCTGTTGATGATAAAAACAAATATGTGTTCGCGGGAAATTACGGAAGTGGAAGTTTGTAGATGTTAATTGAAGCATTGGGCAATTAAAACTAACTCAAAAAATGGCTAACAATCGCAGGGAATTTATCAGGAAGAGTACTTCCATATGAAAATAAATGCTTACAAAATAGTAGTTGGGTTGGCCCTTTTACTTCTAATACTTTTCCTCGTTTTCCTGATTACAGGGAATCTGGATAAGTCCGGGCCTTTTCTTATTCTTTTTTTCATTTCTCTGGCTATTGGGATGCGGGGATTTGCCACCTTCCGGGGATTCTCATTTACCATATGGATTTTTGCGGCAGTTACATCCTCGATGTTTTTCCCACAATACTTTACCTCCATGGGTAACTTTCAGTTGAAATTATTGATTATCCCGCTCCTGCAGATTATTATGTTTGGCATGGGATCTCAAATGAGCTTGAATGATTTCACCGGGGTGATCAAAATGCCAAAGGGGGTTATTATCGGGGTTGGTTCCCATTATTTGATCATGCCGCTTGTCGCTTTTGCCATTTCAAAGATCTTTAATTTTCCTCCCGAAATAGCCGCCGGCATTATCCTGATCGGATGTGTTCCCAGCGGACTTGCCTCCAACGTGATGTCTTATATTGCCCATGCCAACCTTGCCCTGGCTGTTAGCATCGGGGCTATTTCGACCCTGATTTCGCCTTTTGTTACGCCATTACTGATGAAACTGTTGGGCGGGCAATACATTGAAGTTAATTTTTGGAGCATGATGCTCGAAATATTAAATATGCTCATTCTGCCGATAGTTGCAGGTTTCATTTTCAATTTATTTAACGTTGGAAAAGAAAAACTAAGGTCGAAAGTGATACAGCTGACTGTCTTTTTCATCATCCTTCTACTTACCAATCTGGTATTTATGAAAGCCAAAAATACTGATATGGCAGGTTTCGCGATAGCTCTCGGCAAATCATTGGTTTGGTTTTATCTTTTACCCATTGCGGCTGCACTGTTGCTTCGCCATTTCATGAAAGACAACCATCAGCTGATCGGGAAAATTCTTTCTACGTTGTCGATGGTGGGGATTGCGGTTATTATTACCATCATCACCGCCACAGGTCGTGAAAGTCTGCTAAAAGTTGGAGCCTTACTCCTGGTGACCAGTTTGCTGCATAATGTTGCCGGATATTCATTGGGATATGGTGTCTCCTGGCTCTTTGGAATGCCTGAAAAGGATCGCCGGACGGTTGCCTTTGAGGTCGGAATGCAGAACGGGGGACTGGCATCAGGTTTAGCACTTCAAATGGGTAAAATTGCCACCGTTGGACTCGCACCTGCTATTTTCGGTCCATTGATGAATGTTACAGGATCGGCTTTGGCCAGCTGGTGGAGAAGTAAACCACCCAAAGAATGATCCCTCTATCCATGCTCAAAATCATGCTGTTAAACGAACCTCAATTTTCAAGCTATTTCAATTCCAGTTGTTCAATTTTGGAATAGTTCTTTCCTCGAAAGGTTTCGAAAGTATTAAGCATGTCCTTTAATTTTTCAGGATTGGTTGCTGCCAGGTTTTGTCTCTGCCCAATATCTTCTTTCAGGTTATAAAGTTGAAACTCCTTCGAATTGCCTATTTCAATGTTTACGTCTACAGCAATTGCGGGCCCTTTATATGGAGGTATCATTAACCAGTTGCCTTCGCGTAAAGCTGTACGTGACGAAGCCTCCAAAATCAAGGATTCCCGACCTTGGTCGCTTTTCCCCATCAAAACAGC
Organism: uncultured Bacteroidia bacterium; assembly: GCA_903881215.1. Lineage (GTDB taxonomy): Bacteria > Bacteroidota > Bacteroidia > Bacteroidales > Prolixibacteraceae > CAINVV01. The sequence goes on along the minus strand of CAIRSO010000389.1, from coordinate 4,827 downwards.
CAGGATATCCTGACTATCCGTAGTATTTTCCTTAGTTCCAACCAGACTGGCAAAAGAAGCCAGCAGATCCATCTGGCAAACCAAAGCATCCGAAACTTTAGGTTTGATTTTACCCTTCCAATAAGTTACGAAAGGCACACGGGTTCCGGCTTCAAATAAACTGTATTTCCCCCCGCGAAGAGGTCCGGTAGGTTTATGTTTGCCTAATTTCTCTAATGCGTCGTCGTAATAACCATCATCCAAAACCGGGCCATTATCGCTGGACAAGACTATCAAGGTGTTTTCAAGCAAGCCTTCATCATTCAATGTTTTTATCAATTCGCCAATGCACCAGTCGGCCTCAAGAATGGCATCACCCCGCGGTCCCATTCCTGACAGCCCAACAAACCTTTGATTAGGAGTACGGGGCACATGTGGCTCATTCATTGCATAATACAAAAAGAAAGGCCCATCTTTATGACTTTTCACCCAGGTTTTGGCTTTGTCGAGAAAATGATCAGCAATATCCACATCTCTCCATTTTGCCGATTGGCCACCCTTCATAAAACCAATACGAGGGATGCCATTTACAATGCTGTTATTGTGCCCGTGATGCCACTTCATGGTTGTTAATTCAGGATTATCCTTCCCAGTGGGCTCTCCTTCAAAGTTGCGTTCATAACTTACCTTAATGGGATCTTTTGGGTCAAGATTATCGACATTCCCATTGTCGATATAAACAGTCGGAACCCTGTCCTGGGTGGCTGCCATTATGTAGGAATAATCAAATCCAACCTGATTAGGCCCGGGTGAAATTTTTTTGTTCCAATCGGTATCGCCAGTTCCCAATCCCAAATGCCATTTGCCAACAACAGCAGTTTGATATCCTTGCTTTTTTAACATCTTTGGCAAAGTCAACTGTTCAGTGCCAATCAATAAAGGAGCTGTTCCGGGAAGGATTTTAGCATCCTTGTTGCGCCATGGATAAACGCCGGTAAGCAATCCGTACCTACTTGGAGTACAGGTTGCTGAGGTGGCATAACCATTGGTAAAACGCACACCTCCATTGGCCAAAGCGTCCATATTGGGTGTCTTAATTTCGGTGGCACCATATGCGCTAACGTCGCCATATCCCAAATCATCGAGATAGATGACTACAATATTTGGGTGGTTTACCTCTGATGTGGCTCTTTTGGCCGACGCACACGAAGCAATTGCCACCAGACATGTTGTACTTAGAACTATGGCTTTCATTTGTATATTATTTGTTTTCAATGGCCAAATGGAATCGGAGATCGGCGAAGCCAATACCCACATATTCATTCTCGGTTGGTTTAAAAATTGTCTTATAGGTATTTTATTCTATTTATGGTTTGATTGATTTATACTTCAATTTTGATTCAATAGAAGTATTCTATTTGGAATTATCCTGATAGACTCTGACATAGTCAACTTCATATTTTATTGGGAAGCTGCTTTCTTTTGGATCACCTCCATTGCCTCCTAACGCAAGATTAAGTAACAAATATTGAGGCTTTTTAAACGGATTGCTGCCATCGGCATTTATTGTTTGGGAAAGCAAAGTCGTGTTATATAATTCATCGTCGATATAAAGTTTAATGTATTCTGATGTCCAATCCATCCGCCACACGTGAAATTTTTTTGCCCATTCGGCGTCTTTGGCCGTAAATCTTGAAAAAGGAATAATTTCAGAATGCCATTTGGCGACCCATGCCTGGGCTGTACCCCATGCTACATTTGCCAGTATTGATGGTGAACCTTTAACCCGGTAAAATTCCATAATGTCTATTTCGCCATTCGATGGCCATTGATTCGTTGTTCCAAGTGTCCAGATAGCAGGCCATGAACCCAGAGATGTATCAATGCGGGCTTTAATTTCGAAACGTCCGTAAAGCCAGTCTTTCTTTCCAGATGTATTAATACTTGCTGATGTATAATTGGCAAATTCGCGGTTCGTTTTCCAATTGCCGCTTCCGGAAACGTAATTTGGGTTTGGAAGTTTTTCCCTCCTGCCCTCAATAACCAAAAATCCTCCTGAACAATTCGCATTTTCCGACTGATACCATTGCAATTCTTCATTCCGAACAAAACCATTTTCATATCTCCAAAATTCTGAATTTGGTTTTCCATCGACATTAAACTCTTCACTCCAAACCAGCTTCATATTTGGAATTACCTCTACTGGAGTAATGTTCTCAACTTTAGTGTTCATTTTCTGGGCACATGATAACATTGATAGGAGTAGAAATAATTGAACCAGGTACAATCTATTTTTTTTCATCGTAGTCTTAAATTATTTGATCAACTTTTGTTCTCTTAGAAATTCAGTCATTCAGCGAAGTAACGTAATCTATGTTACTTAAATCCCAATTGTCCATCCATTTCAAAGTAGGCTTTCCCTCTTCGAATAAAATAGGCAGCCAAATGTAGCGGCCATCAATGGCATTTTTTGGTCGCCAGCGATCAGCCATAAATATGTACTGCCCCGTATTATCGGGATTTTCAAGAATGAACGTGCTTTGTGATTCAAATGTGGTTTTCATTTCTTCTTCAGTTCCGCGACACGGATTTCCAAGTTCAGTCCATGGTCCCAAAATATGGTCAGCCACAAAGGAACGGGCTGCGTTGGGTGTCCAACCGGTGCATCCGGAAGTGATGAGAAAATATTTTCCTTCCTTTTTAAAAATGGCCGGTGCTTCGTTGTGACCGGCTGGCATCACTGTTGCAAAGTTTTTGGTAAAATCGGTATAATCATCGTTTAATTCAGAAATATGCAAAGTCAGATTTTCTTCGGAAGAATGGATGTGATATGCTTTGCCGTCATCATCAACAAATAAGGTCATGTCACGGGCCATTTGACCCTTTTCAAAGTCACGGTGAATAAACATGCCATTTGCAACTGCATTTTTCCATTCAACCGACCAGGATTTTAAGTTTGCAGGAAATTGCATTTCTTTCTGTTCTTTGGTAAAATTTATAGGCCATTGACCGGCATTCGGATTCAGACTTTTGATGTATCTGAATGGACCTGTTGGAGAGTCGGCTACTGCCAAACCTGTTCTGGCAGCCTTGTAACCCATCGACTTCAATTCGAGGTGAAACCACATGACAAACTTTTTGGTCTTTTGATTGAAGATCACTTTGGGCCGTTCTATAACACAACCCTTTACAATTTCACTTTCAGGATCCTGAGAAACGGCCAGTGCAATTCCCTCATCTTTCCAGTTATACAAATCTTTCGAGGAATAGCAGTGAACGCCCACATTAGCACGGTTCCCGGCTTCTCCTTCTGTTTTGTGTTCGCCAAACCAAAAATAAGTTCCTTCATATTTTAGAATTCCTCCACCGTGAGCATTGATGTGGACTCCATTGTTATCTGGCCATAACTCGCCGGGTTTGAACGATTGCTGCTTTTCCTGACTGCTGGTATTTCCAACGAAAAGAAAAATTAGTGCTGCCAGCGAAATAATTGCTTTGTAGCGTATCATGTATTTACTTTTGATTTTGTTTAAACTTTTTTACCTTTTATTCTTTATTCTCAATATTATTTGGTGCCAGGCTCAAACTTCCTAAAAAGTCCATGCAGGCAGCCTATACATTGTAATTTCTTCTTTCATCAGGCGGGCATTTTCCTTGTGAGCAATATCGGTAGTGTACCCAAATTTATTGGGTTTACAGTCGGTTCCTGTCACATCGTAATAGCCAGGATAACGCCAGTTAATCAGTGTTTTATAAATGCCTACTTTTAATCCGTAGGAATCGTCCGGCAATCGCATGATCGTGAAATTATGTTTATTTCGGTTGGTCCGCCAACTGGCGGATGGCTATTTCATCTGATTACTATTTTGTTTTTTAACGGCCAGATGGAACTCCCAAAATAATCATTCTGCTGTGTGCGAAGCATTTTCTCATGGTCGTTTCATATCAATGTTTTTTAATTCTGTGTTTGCCCATAAATTACTGAACGATAATTCAACTGCATTTTTTAAATCTTGCTTTGCCTGGCTGGTCTTGCCAAGCCCGTTGTATCCAAGGCCTCTTAATGTATAAGCTTGTGATTTCCGGGTATTCTCAGCTTCTCTTTCACCGAAAGCCGCAAAGAAATCATCCTGGGCATCTGCATCCCTGTTCATTGCTTTATCTCCATATTCAATCAGGGCATTAAAAATCTCATCGGCTTTGGCTTTATCCTTTAATCTCTGAAAACAAAGACCCTGATAGTAACTCATAATTCCCGGCCTTCCGGAGGTTTCGGCTTTTGTTGCAAGAGCATAATAGTCTATTGCTTTATCATCCATTTTTAATGCTTCGTAAGCCTGGCCAATAAAATAATTCACCTGGATATCCCTGTTTCCGGATCTGGCGCTACCTGCTTCCTCGTCAGGCACCTGTGCCAACAGAAAATGGTCGAGGGCCTTTTGATATTCCTTGCCGGCCATATACTTCAATCCCACAGACAATTGTGCATCAATAATAACTTCACGCACCCTTGAATTTCCTTCACGGTAGCTAAAGACCTTATCTTTTAAAAATTCTATTGATCTTTCAGGTTTTCCAGCCAGTGTAAAAACAGTAATCTGACGAACAAAGGCATCGTCACGCTTATTGACAACCTTCTCATTTCCTTCAAAAATCTTCACCCTGGTATCAATTGGGCTGTTATTCAATTCATAAAGATTATCCAGTTCTGTATATAAAATGGCATCGCTATGATCAAGCGAAATGGCTTTTTCATAAAAAGGGATGGCTTTGGAGATGTCTTTGTAATGGTAATAATATCCCCATCCTAAATTCCGGTAGGCCATTGCCAATCCGGGATCATTCTTT
>CAIRSO010000388.1 GCA_903881215.1 uncultured Bacteroidia bacterium | reverse complement strand
GTCGGGTAGCTCAGCCAGTCTGTACACTTGACCTCTACAGACATACCTTTCGTTCGATACGTTTTAAAGTGGTTACTAAGTCCCATCATCTCGATTATAATTCACTGATTCAGTTGTTTGGAGCAATGTGCCTTTGTGCCCTGTATCAGCATCTGTGCAAACTTAATCCTTGATGCAACGGATGGAAAAGGCAGGTGTTGGACCACTTACAGATCTGACTGCTGTACTAAAATCTGATTTCAGGATCCAAATTGTGCCATAGTTTGAGGTCCACCACAATCCAGCGTATTGGATTTTCCCTTCAAACGAGCCTGTATAACCACGAAAGCCTCCGGGAAGAGCTGTGAAACCGCTTGAGTTAGTTGCTCCTGAATTTTGCGGCTGCCAATGAATTGTCCCTGATTCCTTCAGTGAGTTTCCTGCTGTATTTATACCTAAGAATGTTGTCAAAAGGGTCCATTCTGCATCCGATGCAACATGCCAGGTATTTGGGCAAATTTTACCGGTTTGTACGACATACCAATTGTAAAGTATGCCGTATGTGTTATTATTTGTCAGAGAATCATTGTTGTACCAACAACGAGCACCAGTAGTCAGATTGTAAGTATTGTAGTTCAACCATATCTGAGGATCGGTCACATTTGATATTAAAGTTCCGTCGTTGTATTTTGTCGACCTCAAATTTTCTGCCATCCATAGTTGAGTTCCAATTTGAATGGTCTTATAGGAATTACCATCAATATCTAAAATGGACCCATAAGTTTTACTGGTATTAAACTGTATAGATTCTAATGGTGTGATCAATGACAACTCATTACCATAGGCTGTTCCTGCACTATTTGTTGCATATGCCCTTGCATAATAGGTTGTCCCGGCTGTTAGCCCGGTTAGATTGCTTGTATAGTTTCCAGTTCCGGTTCCGTCAATTGTTTTGCTGTTGGCAATCGTTGGAGTGGCAGTTATGCTCCAGCATACCCCTCTTGCAGTAACTACTGCTCCACCATCGCCACTAATATTCCCTCCGATAATAGCAGATGATACTGCAATATTGCTTACTGGAACTGTACTCAAGGTAGGAATAGATGCGACAATTGTAGGATTACCTTTAATACAACGAACACTATACCCGTTATTTTTAGTGGCACTGTAGTGATATACATTTAGATAATCACTGCTCAAATCACGAACAATAGCATCAATTGTAGTATTCTCTGTACTCGACCACCAACTTCCAAAATAATTCATATTTGCAAAATTACCATCAGTCCGTATGCCCCCAGGAAGTCCTGAAAAATTACTACTGTTGGTTCCATTCCCATTTCTTCCCCACCCACTAATGGCTTTCATTTGAGTGCCTTGATCTGTTCCCCGAGGACCAAATGCATCAGCTTGTGACTGCGTCATTCCTAATGCAACTTCTAATTGTTTCCATTCATTATCGGTAGGTACATGCCACCCTGTCGGGCAAAGTTTATAAGTATTCACAGTGTACCAATTGTATAATGCACCGTACGTGATTTTGTAAGTTATTGCATCATTGTTATACCAGCAAAAACCAGGCGCATTAAGAGCTACCCAGGCAGTATTGTCTGATACCAGAGGAATGGCAGCATTGTCATTGAATTTGGTTGTTTTCAGGTTGGAGGTCATCCATAGCTGCGTTCCTATTGTGACTGTGTTGTAAATATTGCCCTCAATGTCAGTTACCGTTATGCTGGCTAATGAAGTGGTGAAATTTTCTTGGGTGCCATATGCTGTTCCCGCACTATTTGTTGCATAAGCCTTGACATAATAAGTAGTACCAGCTGTCAACCCAGTAATTGAACTTGTAAAACTACTTGTTCCGGTTCCATCAACCGTTTTGCTATCAGCAATAGTTGGGGCAGTTGTTGTACTCCAGCAAACACCTCTTGCTGTTACTTCTATTCCTCCATCGCTGCTGACATTTCCACCTGAAGAAGCAGAAGTAGTGTTGAGGCTTGCTGTCGAAGCAGTAGAAAGAGTTGGGAGCGTTAAGTCGCCGAAAACGCAGCGAACAGAAAACCCATACTGCTTGGTTGCGTTGGATCTTATTACATTGCTGTTGTTGTTGGCCATTTGCCGAGCCCAAGAATAAAACGAAGAAGTAGAGTACTCAGAAGAGGACCACCAGAAACCGAAGGAAGCATAGTCGAATGTACCACTGGTGCCACGGAAGCCGCCCTGAAGGGATGTAAAGCCTGTCTCGTTTGTTGCTCCCGTATTAGGTGCAGCCCAGTGTAATGTTCCTGTTTCTTTCATTTTACCTCCAGCTATACTTTCTCCTCCCAAAAAGTTTGTTAATATTGTCCACTCCACATCCGTCGGAACATGCCATCCCGTTGGGCACAGCTTGTTAGTACCGACTGTATTCCAGTTGTACAATGCCCCATATGTATTTTTGTAAGTGGTTGCATCGTTGTTGTACCAGCAATAACCCGGTGTTGTAAGTGCTCCCCAGGCAGTATTGTCTGTTACCAATGAGATAGCAGTCCCATCCTTAAATTTGGTGGTTTTCAGATTTTCGCGAGTCCAGATTTGAGTGCCGATTTTGACGGTCTGGTAGGTGTTGCCATCCACATCGGATGCGGTTCCATAACTCGATACACAATATTCCTGCTGACCATAAGCAGTCCCTGCGCTGTTGGTAGCATAAGCCCTTACATAATAGGTTGTTGCGGAAGTTAATCCTGTTATGGAACTGGTAAAAGTTCCGATTCCGGTTGCATCTGATGTTTTGCTGTTAGCAATGGTAGGATTAGCTGTTGTACTCCAACATACCCCCCGGGAGGTAATAGTTCCTCCACCATCGGATGAAATTACACCTCCGCTTGTGGCAGTTGTGGCAGTCACTGCTGAAACCGTCGTTGTGGTAAGAGCCGGCAGATTCGCTGCAGTAGCCGTAGTTACTTCATTTCCGTAACTTGTTCCTATGCTGTTGATGGCATAAGCCCGGATGTAATAAGTTGCTCCAGGGGTTAAGCCGGTTATAAGGCTGGTAAATGTTCCAGGACCTGTGCCATCTGTGGTCTTGTTATTTGTTATGGTTGGTAATGTGGAGGTATTCCAACAAACTCCACGTGCTGTAATCGGTGCCCCTCCATCGGTAGTGATATTTCCACCAGAACTCATGGTATTGGTGGTAACCGCACTGATTGCCGCTGTTGTAATTCCGGCAGTTAAAATAGGTGTAAACTGCGCAGTAACAGTGTTGCTGGTATTGTTGCCGGCATAGGCGGTTAAGCTGTAAAGATGAACCTTTCCCCCAGTTAGGGTATTGTCGATCAATTGAACAGCTCCTTTAGATTGATCCTGCATGCTGGTTGCCGTGCCTCCACCGACTCCTTTGAGAATCTTAAAGCCGGAAATCTGGTTGATGGGCTGAGTCCAGGTTAGCTTAACCGTTGTACCTTCCTGTATAGCCTTAAAATCGGTGGGCGTCCAAGTCTCCTTCGGACAACTGGAGTCAAAGGGGTTGTTCCACTCTAACTTCTTGCAGGAAGAGAGGAAAACCAACAGGAGGATTAGTATTTTGAGGTTTGCATTCATAGGTTAGTCGTAGATATTTCTTAGAACGTATAGGCTAATCCAAGTCCACCTCCACCTAAAATTGGCTGCGGATAAAAAGTCAGCTTCTCACTTCTTGCCTTCTTTTGTTTCCCAGACACCAGAATAAATTCGACAGCGCAAAATGCAGCTATTCCAAGGGATATTGGCGCAATCTTGTTGTAAAGATCAGCTTTCGAATGTAAGGCATCCGCATCTGTAGTGGCCGACTGATATTGGCTATAGGTTGTTCCGGTTTGCAAATAGGTAAAAACTCCAATGCCTCCTGTTACCAATGCCGAAGCCATCCAAATGGTTTTAATTTTTTTATACTTGTAATAATTGGCCGAAAATTCAGCTGCCGGAAGTGTTTTGTCTATCGGAGATGCTTCGGCCTTCACATTTTCCTTGGCTAGATCCTTGCCCTTGGTGGCTTCAACCTTAAAACTGATCGCTCCTTCCAATTTGTCGTATTCTGCCAACACATCCCAGGTGATTTTCTTGTTGGTGCCAATCGCAATTGTCTTTCCACAATCACCACTAATTTTTTGCAAAGGAGATCCCATTGTTTTACCTCCATCCCTGCTACAGTATACCGAAATGTTCCAGGTGCTTCCTTTGTCTCCCGATAGGTCATAAAAAATTAGCACCTGCTTGCCGGATTTTTCAAAACGGACATTTGTAACCGATTGGGCTCCTGCTAATTTAGTTAACATAAATAAGAGGAGGATTAGTATTGATATTTGCTTCATCTGATTTCGATATGTTGATTGGAAGTTTCTTGTTTGATGATATTAACGGAAAGTCCAGTTTCGCCAGCTGTCTTCAACCGACGGACTAACCTGCACTTCCGGATCCTGAGACTTGCTGTTGGTGCGTAATGATTCAATGCCCACATTTTGTTTCAGGTAATCGGCAAGCTCTCCCAAGGTAAACTGCCCGTTGGTCTCCTGCATATTTTTTAAGAGAAAATAGGTAAACATACCATGTTGCTGTTCTTTGTAAGGCAAAGCAACCTGCACACCCGATGTAGCGGCAAAAACAACCATGTTCCCTCTTACGCTTTCACTCTTGGGTTTAATCTTTACACCGCGTGCGGCCAAAAGTCCCTGGTTACGGCCCCCACCACTGAAACAGGCATCAAGAAAGACTGTAATACTTTTTGCACCCGTTTCACCAAACTTGGCATACACTTCCGATAATTTAATAGCCGATTGAAGATTGGTTGCATCAACGTCGACAGGTATCAGATATGGTGTTTGGGTCGATTCATCCGGGTAACCATGACCTGCATAATAAAAGATCAACTCAGCCTTGCTCCCGATTCGTTTAACTATCTCGGAAACGCGTTCAATCTCCCGGCGCATGGCTCCTGCCGTTGCGTTGGTGAGGAAAAATATATTCTGATCAGTTACACCCATGGTGGAGATGGCATAGTCGCGAAACATCTGCGCATCGTTGCTGGCAAACTCAACATTAACCTCCGCATTAAGATTGTTCGAATAAACCTCGTTTCCAACAATAAGCGCATACCGATTTGAATTCTTCTTGCCAATCATCGGAATATTTTTGTCAACACTAGACGACAATGAACCAATTTTAATATTAACAGGCTGATCATTGATTGCTTCCAGGATTAATTTATTTCCGGATACAGCCTGGTTCATTGTAAGCATGATGGCCTTGTCTTCAGCATATTTTCCAAATTTTTCATTGAGCTTTACCGAAAAGGGAAGTGTTTTTGCATTGTAATCGTTGGTGGCAACCAGACTGTAGCTGATCATTACCTGCTCACCCGGTGCAAGGGTTTTCTTTTGGTAAACTTCATTGCCGGAAAGACAATAGACATTCATAGGAACAATCAATTTTGCATCAGTTTCTGTTGCGACTCCCTGTCCAGTATTTTGAAGAAGAATTTCCAGATCGAAAGGTTTTTTCTTCATCAGGTTGGCCGACTGCTGACTGCTTACCTTGAAATCAACAACGGTCAGTTTGGGTGCCTGAAAGGCTTGTGTCAGGATTTCCATCTCTATTGGATCTGTTCCAAAACCACTGGCTTCATTGATCTTAAAGGAAAAATTGGCCTTGGAATTTACCAATCCGAGGGCTCCTTTGACAGGAATATTTACCTGTATCACCTTGTTGGGCTCCAGGTTTCCTAATAAGATTTCTTTTGGAAATTCAAGTCCCGCGATGCCGTTGATCTCAGTTACTTGTACAGCCAGACCCTTACCGGAGCCGATTCCGGTGTTCTTCAATTCGAAACGGATTGTGTCATTTTCGCTGGCATCAATTTTGTTGTCATTGTCACTGTCCTTGAACAGCATGGAGTTATTGATAATTTCGAGATAGGGTGTTTGTGAAGACAGCGGATCTCTGGTAATGCTGATGAATTTGGTATCACTTATACCACTAACTACTTTTTGACTAAAAAGTGGTTGAAGGCTAAAAAACAGCATTGTTAAAAAGATCAGAATTTTTTTCATGGCTATGGTTGTGAAAAGGATGTCAGTTTTTTGAGATGCTTATTTTAATTCTTTTGGCTTGAAAATCCGGCATGGCAACCCGGCAATCTGCCAGCCATTCCTGAAATTTCTGGGTGGAAATGGCCTTGGGTAAGACGTACCCATTGGCAATCAATGAAGCATCCGATAAGATTGGTTTGCAGTACGGTATTGGCGAAAAAATCACATAGACAAAATTGTATTCTACAGAATTATAAGCATATAACTCAATTTCATCTGCCCGAGTAGTATATTTATTCAAATCGCTGGAATTAGTAAAAAGGAAATAGGTCCTATCGCCATCAATCTTCACTGCACTTGCATTGCCCTGGTTTAAGTAAGGGAATAGTCTTCGTGTTGCTTCATTGTTTTCGTCCATAAAAATGGAGAGATATCCATCTACCGGCGATTTAAAATAAAGGTAAAAACTTTGGGTATCAAGGAATGAAGTGGTCTCACACTCAACCATCGGACACCGAAGCAGTTTAATGTCAAGATTTGCTCTCGAGCGGGTTTCACGCACCTCACCTTCAATATGGCATGAAATCCAGATTATTTTCTCCTTTTGCTGGTCATTGTCCAATTGATCCTGAATATCTTCCTTGAATGATTTTTTGTCAGTGCGCAACCATTCCCCTTTCACCTTGGTGCTTCCGATGATATTGTAAGAAACAGTCCCATTCTCCACTGTAATGTCAGCGTTTTGTTCAACAAAAGTTCCGAAAGCATTTTCAATGGCATTGATCATTGCCAAATCTTCCGCTTTGTCGCGCGCTTGTTCTTTGGTCATATTGCTTTCCATCCTCACCTGACTGCTGCCTTTGGTCGCAACCGACTTCTGTGCCATAAGGTGGAATGGGACTGCAATCAGCAAATACAAAGAAAATACGACGAGATATTTTTTC
>CAIRSO010000387.1 GCA_903881215.1 uncultured Bacteroidia bacterium | reverse complement strand
GTCATGACGTGGTTTGTTGCGTTCGTGATAAAAATAGATTTCCTAACAGTGGAATATACAAACACAGCAATATTTCTTTATATGAGATAGATTTTCTTACTGTGGCTGCTGCCCTTGATCCGGCTTTGTCCATTGATGCTGCATATTATCTCATTGATTCGATGAGCGGTAAACGTGAAGATTCAACAAAAAATGATGAAACTACAGCGGCAAATTTTGTTAGATTTATCCAACAAACTTCAGTAAAACAGATCATTTATCTAGGAAATCTGGCCAACAATTTTTCGTCCAATCTTTCCATTTCAAAAAGCAATGTTGAAAATATCCTGAAGTCAAGTCATATCCCTGTTACTTCTTTAAAAGCAGAAATTATCGTAGGATCGGGCAGTGCCAATTTCGAAATCATTCGAGATCTGGTTGAATTGCTTCCGGTTATGATAGCCCCAAAATGGGTCAATACTAAAAATCGGCCCATTGCCATACGAAATGTGCTTGAATATTTGATCGGAGTCTTGCTTAAGCCGGAGACTTTTGACAAATCTTATGAAATTGGGGGGCCTGACTTATTGTCTTTCAAGGAGATGCTTATTCAATTCGCCGAGGTACGAGGCATGAAAAGATACATTTTTACGGTTCCATTTAATGCCTCCAGATTTTCTGTTTATTGGGTAAACCTGATTACTTCCACTTCATTCAAACTAGCAAAACAGCTTGTTGTACGAATGAAAAGGGAGGCAATTCCAACCTCCAACAATTTGAATGAGATTCTTGAAATAAATTTAATCCCCTATAAAGAAGCAGTAAAAATGGCATTTCAGCGTATTGAGCAAAACAATGTTGTATCAAGCTGGAAAGATGCTTTGGTCTCAAGCTACAGTGATAATAGCCTGCTCGAACACATAAAAGTACCATCACTTGGCTGTTACAGGGACAGAAGAAAAATGGAAATTACCACAAGTGTTGAACAGGTACTAAGTAACATGTGGTCAATTGGCGGTGAGCGGGGTTGGTACTATGGCAATTGGCTGTGGGATATCCGGGGTTACCTGGATAAATTGTGGGGAGGAGTTGGATTACGGCGAGGACGGACAAATTCAAGCACCATTCATACAGGTGATACGCTTGATTTTTGGCGTGTGCTGGCTGCTGATAAGCAAAATAAGCGGCTCTTACTTTATGCTGAAATGAAATTACCAGGAGAAGCATGGCTTGAATTTAAGATCATTCAAAAGAACAACAAACCCTATTTACAGCAAACAGCAACCTTCAGACCGGTCGGAATTGCTGGCAGGCTTTACTGGTATGCTGAATTGCCCTTTCATCTCTTTATTTTCAACGGTATGGCAAAAAACCTCATACGATATGAAAACAATTTGCCAATTCAGGAAGGTAAATAGTTGTAGTTTTTAGTTACCACATTACATAAGAAAAGAGGCTCGAGGCCTCTTTTCTTATGTAATGTGGTAACTAAGTCAATTAAGACTCAATTATTTTTTTGGTTCAGCTTTTGCAGGTGCTGCTTTATCACAAGATTTTTCAGCTTTTTCGCAAGCTTTTGCACACTCTTTAGAACATCCAGCTTTGGCGTCTGTGCCGGTACATGTTTTTGCTACTTCTACTTTTTTACCTTCTTTTGGTTTATCTATAGCAAAAGCAGGTGCTATCATAGCTACGCCAAAAACGAAAGTCAATGCAAGGGCTAATTTTTTCATGACAGAAATTTTAGTGTTTATTTAATATCCAAAATAAATGAAAATATTGATTCGTTCAACATGTGTCGTTGTTAATGCTTTGTTAAAAGTTCAAATATATTGTATTTGTTCTTAATTTTGCTTTTATGACTCACGTAAAAAAATATGTTCTAGTCTTCGTGGCCCTGCTTTCCATACTTGTTCTGCTGGGATTGCAGATTCATTGGATGCTTTATTCCTATAAAATTGAGGAGGCTCTTTTCAATAAAAGTGTTCGCATTGCACTTAACCAATCCATTTCGACTTTATGCAAAAATGAGGTAGTCTGTCAGTCCATGCAGAATAGTCTAACTTGTGACAGCTCTTTCAGGGCCAGTAGAAAATTAACACCTCATATTTGGCAAAATCTTGATCGTCAAATTAGAAATGAACTTGCTCAGTACGATATAAACCTGGCTTTCGAACTGGCAATCTTTAAAGGAAAAGACACTTTAAAAATTAATGATCTGGATAAAATGGTTGGGTCTTCCTGTTACAGACTTAGTCTTGACAATGTACTTAAAAGCAGCGACACAGAGATTGGTGTGGTTTTCCCAAATCGGTACAATTTTTTTCTTCACCATATGGGTTACATGTTTCTTGGATCTGTCCTTTTGATTCTACTGATAGGATTTTCCTTTGTGCAGGTAATTCGCTATTATCTTAGGGAGATTCGCTTGTCTCAAAATATCAAGGAAATGGTAATAACCTGGCCCATGAATTCCGGACACCCATCTCAAGCATTTCCCTTGCAGCCAAAATGATAACTCAATTACCTGAAGCTGACTTAAATCAAAAGCTAAAGAGATATGCCGATACCATCTTTGAAGAGAACAAGCGATTACAACGGCAATCAGACCATATCCTGCAGTTGGCTGCAATTGAACAAAACAACCTGGAATATCGTTTTGAAGAAGTGGAACTTGACAAGGTACTTGCAGAAGCTATCCGCTCAGTTGAGATTTTGGTTGAGCAAAAAGATGGAAAAATTTCGTTTGAGGCTGAAAGTGGTCCATTCCAAATTTTTGGAGATTACAATGAACTTGTACATGTTATGATGAATTTACTCTCCAATGCCTGTAAGTATTCTCCTGAAAAAATAGATATTACTGTAACTATTAAAAATTCAGATAAGGCTACTATTGTCAAAATAGCTGACAAAGGCATGGGTATTGCTCCCGGAGAGAAAAAGAAGATATTTGAGAAATATTACCGGATACCGTCAGGAAATCAACATAACACCAAAGGTTTTGGTATTGGGCTCTATTATGTCAAAGAGGTTCTGAAAGCTCATCAAGCCACAATTATTGTTGAAAGTGAACCTGGAAAGGGAAGCAGTTTTATTATCCTTTTCCCTAAAAAAGAGGGAGAAAATGGAGAAAAAAATTAAATTATTGCTGGTCGAAGATGATCAAAGTCTAGGATTTCTGATGACAGACTTCCTGGCCTCGAAAGGATTCGATGTTACCTTGTGCAAAGATGGACTTGCCGGTTGGAAAACATTTAATTCACAAACCTTTCAATTTGCCGTTCTGGATTTAATGTTACCTGGGATGGATGGTTTTTCCCTCGCCAAAAAGATAAGAGAAAAACAAGCTGAGGTTCCGATCATTTTTGTCACTGCCCGCTCTATGAAGGAAGACAAGATAAAAGGTTTTAATCTTGGAATAGATGATTACATTACGAAACCTTTTGATGAAGATGAACTTTATTGCCGGATTCAAGCCATTTTAAACAGAATAGATTCAAAATCGGCTACTATAAGTCAAAAGACGCAGATTGGCAGATACACTTACGAATATCACAACCAAAGTCTCGGTATTGACAATGATAGCCGTCGGTTAACTGTAAAGGAAAATGAGGTAATCTCTCTGCTGATTCAAAATGCGGGACAAATCGTTAAAAGGGAAGTAATACTTAAAAAGATTTGGGGTACCAACGACTATTTTTCGGGAAGAAGTCTGGATGTTTATATTTCAAAACTTAGGAAATATCTTCAGAATGATCCATCCATTCACATCGAAAACATTTCAAAAGTCGGTTTCCAGTTTAAGATAAACGAGTAAGGGCGTCCATTTCGGGACGCCCTTACTCGTTTTCTGAATACGGCCATTTAGCCTAAGAGAATATTTACCTGTTTGTACACATTTTCACCTGTAAAACCCAGTTGGTCATCAAGTACCTGATAGGGAGCCGAAAAGCCAAAGGAGTTCAATCCCCAAACTGCACCATCATCTCCTACCAATCCTCTCAATGTGACCGGAAGGCCTGCTGTTAAGCCAAATTTGGGTATTCCCGGAGTTAATACTTTATGCTGGTAATTCTTCTCCTGTGCCCGGAACAATCCTTCAGATGGCGCTGAAACAACACGTACTTTTTTACCATCCCTATCTCTAAGCAATTGTGCACCTTCGACCAAAGTAGCTACTTCAGAACCTGAAGCAACCAAAATAACATCAGGTTCATCACAAGCCTCTACTACATAGGCACCTTTTGCCAATTGTTTGGCTTCCTCTACCCTATTACCTGTAGCGGCCGGAAGATCTTTGATATTCTGCCGGGAAAGTATCAATGCCGTTGGAGTTGAGTTATTTTCCAAAGCCAATTGCCAGGCTGCAGTCGTTTCATTTGCATCGGCCGGACGTAATACCAAAACAGAATTGTCTCCATGATGATTTTTGAGTTGTTCCATCAGGCGAAGTTGCGCTTCATGTTCGACAGGTTGATGAGTCGGGCCATCTTCACCTACACGGAACGCATCATGCGTCCAAACAAATTTAACAGGAAGCTGCATCAGGGCAGACATCCGCAAGGCAGGTTTCATGTAATCAGAGAACACAAAAAATGTCCCGCAAACCGGTACAATGCCCCCATGAAGGGCCATTCCGTTCATGACACAAGCCATGGTGAGTTCACATACTCCTGCCTGCAGAAAAGCGCCTGAAAAGTCTCCATTCGCAAATGCATGGCTATTGTTAAGGAAGCCATCAGTTTTATCTGAATTTGAAAGATCAGCTGATGCCACAATCATATTCTCAACCCCTTTAGCGAAGGCAGCTAAAACTGTAGCAGAGGCGTTTCTCGTTGCTGCGCCGGACTTCTGACTTATTTTTGAAAAATCAAAATAAGACGTATCTCCGGAAAGAAACCTTTCCAGTTTTGCATCCAGATCAGGATGAGCAGCGGCCCACTGATCCTCTTCAAGATTTTTCTCATCTGCCCATTTTAAAAGAGCCTCTTTCCTATTTTTGTAAAGTTCTTCAACCTCAGGAAAGATCATAAAAGGATTTTCAGGATCTCCACTTAAATTAGCGATGGTCTTCTTGAAACTAGCTCCGGCATGGGACAGTGGCTGACCATGGGTAGAGCACTGTCTTTCAAAATTGGATCCATCCTCTTTAACTGCCCCTTTACCCATGATGGTCTTGCCAATGATTAGTGAAGGGCGTTTTTTTTCTGTCTGCGCAGACTTAAGAGCTGACCGTATTTCTGAGGCATCATTGCCATTTATGGTTGAAACATTCCATCCCCAGGCTTTATATTTGGCAGCAGTATCTTCTGAAGTTACCGCACTCGTTTCACTAGACAACTGGATATCATTTGAGTCATAAAACATGATGAGATTATTCAGTCCCAGGTGCCCTGCCAAACGGCCGGCTCCCTGCGAGATCTCCTCTTGAACACCACCATCAGAAATGAATGTATAGGTTTTATGTGCCATCCATTCTCCAAAACGGGCAACCATAAAACGCTCTGCAATGGCAGCTCCCACAGCCATTGCATGCCCCTGACCAAGAGGTCCGGAGGTATTCTCAACACCACGTTCAGCATCTACTTCGGGGTGACCTGGAGTTACAGATCCCCATTGACGAAAATTCTTAAGGTCGTCCATGGAATAATTACCGCCCAAAGCGAGAACGGAATAAAGCATTGGGGACATGTGGCCCGGATCAAGGAAAAACCTGTCACGGAAAGGCCAGGTCATTTCAGCGGGATCATAATTTAAAAATTCAGAATAGAGAATGTTGATAAAGTCAGCCCCGCCCATAGCACCTCCGGGATGACCCGAGTTGGACTTTTCAACCATAGCAGCGGATAGAATTCTAATATTATCTGCGGCTTTGTTGACAATTGCATTATTCATTTTCGGATGGTTACTAGTGATATATTTAATTAGAAAGAATAAAACGCACCATCAAAACTCCATCAATGGCTTCAATTTTTTGTTTAACCTGTTCAGGGATATCGTTTTGATCAGTGTCAATAATGTTATAGGCAACCTCATTCTTATTGCGATTGAGCATGTTTGAAATATTGATACTGTGCTGCGCCAGAATTGAGGTGATCTGGCTCACCATTGTTGGGATATTTCTGTTGGCAATAATTATTCGTGCACAACAGGTTCTATCCATCACGGCTTTCGGGAAATTGACAGAATTTCTAATATTTCCGTTCTCCAGAAAATCGATCAACTGGTTCGCACCCATGATAGCACAATTAACCTCTGATTCGTTGGTTGAAGCTCCCAAATGAGGAATTGGAATGATTCCTGGCACATTTAGCATCGAAGCATCAGGGAAATCTGTCACATAACATGCGACTTTCTTTCTTTCGATCGCAGCAATAATGTCTTTGTTGCAGACCAATTCTCCTCTGGCAAAATTGAGAATTTTTACGCCGTCTTTCATAACGGCAAGTTTATCCGAATTTATTAATTCGCGGGTTGCGTCCATCAATGGTACATGCAAAGTGATGAAATCAGCCTGAGAAAGACATCCCTCAACACTTTCAGATCTTACAATACTTTGATCAAGTTTCCAGGCATGGTCAACGGTAATGAATGGATC
>CAIRSO010000386.1 GCA_903881215.1 uncultured Bacteroidia bacterium | reverse complement strand
TTTAAGTACTCTAAGTACTTGAAGTACTCCAAACTTCTTGCTAAGGAACTTCTACCGTGTTGAGGATTTCGCTGATGATCTCTTCGGCGGTGAGGTTGTTGGCTTCGGCTTCGTAGCTGAGTCCGATACGATGACGCAAAACATCATGACAAACGGCACGGATGTCCTCCGGAATCACGTAACCACGTCGTTTGATAAACGCGTAGGCTTTGGAGGCCTGCGCCAGGCTGATGGAAGCACGTGGTGAAGCGCCATATGTGATCATTTCCTTGTATTTTGCCAGTCCATGCTCAGCAGGTTCGCGGGTAGCGAAAACGATATCGATAATGTATTTCTGGATCTTTTCATCCATGTAAACCTCTTTGACAACCTCCCTGGCACGAACGATATCTGCAGGATTAACTACTGCCATAGCCTTTGGAAACTGTTTCAATAAATTAAGTTGGATAATCAGTTTCTCCTCATCTTTTTTGGGGTAGTTCAACACTACTTTCAGCATAAAACGGTCGACCTGCGCTTCTGGCAGACGATAAGTCCCTTCCTGCTCGATAGGGTTCTGTGTGGCCATTACCAGGAATAAGCTATCCAGTTTATAAGTGTGATCGCCAATTGTGATCTGACGTTCCTGCATAGCCTCCAGCAAGGCGGACTGAACTTTTGCGGGTGCACGGTTGATCTCATCTGCAAGGACAAAATTGGTGAAGATGGGGCCCTTCCTGACCATAAACTCTTCTTTCTTCTGACTGTAAATCATTGTGCCAAGCAAGTCGGCAGGGAGAAGGTCGGGGGTAAACTGGATGCGTGCGAATTTGGCATCGATGGTTTGTGCCAGTGTATTGATTGCCAGCGTTTTTGCCAATCCTGGAACACCTTCGAGAAGAATGTGTCCATCCGACAACAATCCGATCAATAAACTCTCAACCAAATGTTTTTGTCCAACGATGACCTTGTTCATCTCCATGGAAATAAGGTCTACAAACGTGCTTTCACGTTGGATTTTTTCGTTCAACTCCCGAATATCTACTTTTTGATCCATAATCTTTAGGATGTTTTTATTATAAATGTTAAAACGGAACCAAAAATAGTATTTTGAACCATTAATGATTTCAAGAAATTCTTAAAAAATGTTAACTAAAATATAGACTGCAAATTAACACAAATTTAACCCCTTACTAACCACTAATTACACCAATTACACGAATTTTAAGAAAAATTGGGTATTGTTCGTTTAATAGATTTGTTTGCTGTAACTTGTAGATTAAGGATAAATAGTCAGCAAATGAGAGCCATAGACGATGATTTAATATATAGGGATGAATGCTATCAGATTGTTGGCTGTTGCATGGAGGTGCATAAAAGACTTGGGTGCGGCTTCAAGGAGGCGGTTTACCAGGAAGCTTTGGAAATGGAATTTGTCGATAATACCCTGAATTTTGAAAGGGAGAAGAGATTGAAGATTCAATATAAAGGGATATTTCTGAAGAAAGTATATACTCCTGATTTTGTGTGTTTTGGTAAAATAGTGTTGGAATTGAAGGCTGCAAGTGAATTGACTGATATTCACCAAGCTCAACTCTTCAATTATTTGAAAGCCTCCCACCTTAGGCTGGGTTTGCTTGTCAACTTTGGCGAAACCTCCTTACAATTCAAACGATTCATTCTCTAAAACAAAATAATTTCTTCTTACTTCGTGCAATTGGGGTAATTGGTGGTTGAAAGGGGTTATTTGTGTAATTTTGTTGAAAATCTGTGCAATAATGAGGTATTTTATTCAGCTTTCGTACGACGGGACCAACTACCATGGCTGGCAAATTCAGCAGAATGCCAAGTCGGTACAGGAGGAGGTCGAGAAAGCACTCTCTGTGATCGCACGTGAAACTATCGAAGTTGTTGGTGCTGGCAGAACAGATACTGGTGTTCATGCATCTTTTTACATCGCCCATTTTGACTGTCAGCGCGAAGGCATGGAAGACGAAAATATTGTTTTTAAGCTCAACTGTTTGCTGCCTTTTGACATCGCTGTGCAGAAAATTTTCGGGGTCAGGGAGGATGGCCATGCGAGGTTTGACGCCACCTACCGTGAATATAAATACTTTCTCTCGCGCTCCAAGGATCCTTTCACCCATGCCTATTCGGAAAAAGAAAGTCGGAAGCTGGATATGGAGTTGATGAACCAGGCAGCAAAACTGCTATTTGATGTCACTGATTTTACCAGCTTCAGCAAATTGGGTAGTGATGTAAAGACCAATAACTGCAAGGTAACCAAAGCTTTTTGGAAAGAGAATGGAGATCAGCTGGTCTTCACAATACGGGCTGACAGGTTTTTGCGAAACATGGTCAGGGCTATTGTTGGAACATTGCTCGAGGTTGGATTGGGGAAGATGAATTTGGCCGAATTTCAGGATGTTATTGAGAAAAAGGATCGAAGTAGTGCTGGTGCCAGCGTTGCAGCGAAAGGATTGTTTTTGGTGGATATCGGGTACGGCGATGTAACCACAGATAACACAGATTAACCCCGCCCTACCACAAATTACACAAATTTACACAGATTAACCCCTGTCAACCACAAATTGCACAAATTTACACAGATTAACCCCTGTCAACCACCAATTACACGAATTTAAGAGGAAATTATTCTGTGTTTTCCATATCAAAGGTGTCGCCCCCTCAGCCCCTCAACCCATCGCCCCGTCTCCCCGTCACCTAGTCTCCCAGTCTCCTAGTCCCCTAGTCTCCTCGTCCTTTAATCCCCTTGTCCTTCCTCATTCCAGATTCCCCATGCTGCCATCGCCTGTAGCTCAAGCATCTCAAGTCCATTCTTGGTAATGGCACCATGGTCTGCTCCTTTTTGCAGAAATTGGGTGATGGCAGGATTGTAAACCAGATCGAACAGTAAATGATTGCTATTCAGGAACTCGTATGGGATTTCAGGGAAGGCTTCTGTCTTGGGAAAGGTGCCCAGTGGAGTTGTATTAACCACCACAGAAAAATCTTCCATGATCTCTTTGGTCAGCTGGTCATAGGAGATCGAAATGCCGTCTTTTGCCTCCCTGGAAACTAGTTGAGTTGAAATGGAAAGGTCGTTCAACGTGGCAACGATAGCTTTGGAAGCACCACCGGTTCCCAGTATGAGTGCTTTCTTGTGATGAGGTTTCAACAAGGGAAGGATTGAATCACGAAATCCGATCAGGTCGGTGTTGAAACCTCTGAGCGAGATATTTCCGCCCGATCTGTCGATTTTTACCGTGTTGACTGCTTTAATGGCAGCTGCTTTGGCATCACAGCTATCCAGGTAAGGGATGATAGCCTGTTTGTATGGGATAGTTACGTTAAACCCAATTAGCTGTGGGTTTTCGTTGATAACGTTGGTTAAGAGTGATATATCGCTGATTTCGAAATTGAGGTATTCAGCAGCAATTGATTCTTTTTCAAAGTACTCAGTAAAGAATCTTCTGGAAAAGGAGTGAGACAATGGGTAACCGATCAGACCATATTGTTTCATTGGGTAGTTGTATCAAGTAATTTCAAAAAAATGAAAAATTATAAGATGCTGCTTAAATTTCTAATGAGGTAATAAGGTTGGGATTCGTAGCGGGGTTTGTGTTTCTACTAAGGTTACCTATTAAAAATACGGTATTTAGACTCGAAAATTTGCTTAAGATCTCATTTAGATAACGTTACTGGACTATGCTCAGATTCATTTAAACAGTCCTAAGTCTATCTCTAACTAATTAGAAAGGAGCAGATTCTCCTCCAAGATAGCTGTATTTTGATATGAGTTCTGTAACCCAGTCGATCAGTAGAGAGTTAGGAAAATTTTCCAGAAAGTCTACATGTGAAGGATAATCTTCTGAAAGAGCCGCCTCGAGCTTTTCTTTGGCAGACTCAAAATTGTCCATAAATATATAGAATCCGGCTAATCGGTAAAGAATTGCAGCACAGGCAGCTTCCGAATTTTCGGCATCTTCCAAAATATTAACTGCATCATCAAAAAGGTTGTTGTTGAACATCAAATCGGCATAAGAGAGCCAGTATTCAGCGATTTCGTTGTCGAGTTCAAGAGCTTTGAGGTAGGCAGATTTAGCTTCTTCGAAGTTTTCCAGTGCGGCATACGCCTTGCCTAAAGCATTCCAGCATTCTGCGCAGTCCGGATTAATTTCAAGCGATCTGATGAGCAGAGGAACGGCTTTCTTTGGCTTGTCGCAAATCAGCATGACCAATCCGGCACCAAACCAGCCATCTGCACAGTTTGGCTCCATGGTGATGGTCTTGTCATAATAAACTTGTGCATTTTCATAATCGTCAAGCTGGAAGTAGCAATCTGCCAGATAGAGGTGTGCGTCTACCGAATCCGGGTCAATTACCAGATAATCATGATAGGTGGCAATAGAGTCCTTGAAACGATCAATGGCAGATAAAGCATTGGCCTTATTAAAAATGGCTGCCGAATAGTTGGCATCGATAGCCAGCGCAAAATCATACGCATCGATAGCCTTGGCATATTCTTCAAGTCTGTTGTAAATGATTCCCAGATTGTACCAGGCTGACTCGGAGAACGGATCAATATCGAGGTATTTGTTGTAATATTCGATAGCCCGGGCATCATCTCCTACTTTTTCGAAGCAGAAAGCAATGTCGTATAAAACTGGCTCGTGATCGGGATTTTCGTCAAGAGCCTTTCTAAGATAGCTGAGCGCTTCTTCATATGAACCGGTTTGGATGAACGAAATTCCAATGTTGTAAAGTAATTCATCCCTGTCTTCGAAGGCATTCTGCTCGGCTTTTCTGAAATATTTGTTTGCACGATGGTGTTCACCCTTGAGATTGTGACATGTCCCAAGCATCATCATCACATCTGGATTTGTCGGCTCCAGCTCTTCAAGGTGTTTCAGCAGATGAACGGCTTTCTGAAGTTTAAGCTGAGAAAGATAGATTTGTGCTTTTTTGATCTTGACGATGATCGAGTTCGGGTGCTGTCTGAGCGCAATTTCGCAAGCTTGCAAAGCATTGGTAAACTGACTTTTATCAATGTACTGATCTGCAATGAATTCAAAATCGGCTACGTCAAAAAATTCTGTCCGCTGTTCTGTCAGCATCTGTTTGTAACGCTTCAAAACACCGGCAAATTCTTTGCTCTCAAAATTGTCCCTGGACTCTTCCCACATCATGGTATACGTCTTAAAATCGGTACAAAGGTAATCAAAATGGCTTAAAGAGGTTGATGTTCTGCTCTTAAAAGGTCGTTAACGGTTTTCACCGGATTGAAAGTAACAGGAGGAACCTCAGCAAAAATGGTGATCCAATCCGACATGGCGCCATTCCAAAGGCCAGGTAATTCCTGAGCTTTCAGTGGTTTACCATCCTTGGATTTTGAAGATATAAATCCCGTTTCGGGATCCCTGTATTCAGGCAAAGAAAATTTCTCTCCTTTATAGTTGCGAACACCGCAAACAAGATCTACCGGATTGAAATGTGTCGCTTTTGCAGCAATGGCCGACTGGACTGGATCCTTCAAGTCGATCTGACTGCTTTCGACCACCTGAAGTGTTGTTGTACCGTCTGACTGAATGGCCCAAAATGGTCCGCCGCCGGGCTCCCCTTCGTTTTTTACCATCCCGCAGATGCGGATCGGGCGATTAAATTTTGAAATCAGATAGTTGATCTTTGATTTTTTGGCTGTATCGATGGTAATCCCGCTAGGTTTTGTTGACAGTTCAACTTCGAGATAGGAGGTCATTTCTGCCAATAACGTCTCGGATATTTGATCTGCTGGTTGTTCCAGAAACTGCAAGTATTTGAAGACCTGCTGCTGGCGATCGAGTAAAAGACCGGCCAATGCTTTTTTGTATTTTATTGTTTCATCTTTGAGCCGGTCGGGCACTACATTGTCGATGTTTTTCACAAATATCACATCTGCCAGGAGGTCGTTCAGGTTTTCAAGCAAAGCGCCGTGACCGGCAGGGCGGAAAAAAAGCTTTCCTTCTGTGGTGCGGAAGGGTTCGTTGTTCTCGTCTACAGCGATGGTATCTGTAGATGGTTTTTGTTCGGAAAAGGAAATCTCATATTTGACTTCGTATCTTTTTTCGAGTTCAGCAGCGGCAATGTTGCATTTGTTTTTGAAGAGAGAAAAATGCTCAGGAGATACTGTAAAATGTAGTCTCACAACACCGCGTGCATCGGTTCCGTATAGCGCTCCTTCGACAAGATGTTCTTCAGCAGGTGTACGGCTGATGCCTGAGTAGTCGTGAAAATCGAGCAAGCCTTTTGGTAGAAAACCGTAATTCAATCCTTCCGGGGATAGCACTGCCTTCAATATTTCGATGTATTTGAAAGTTCCGCAAGGATGACTGAGTGATCCGATGTCCTTAACCAGAGCAGGATAAAACGCAAAACCCTGCAGTCTGTCAAAGAATTGCCTGACACTTTTGTGTTTTGGGTTTTCGAGCAAGCTCTCCGCATCCTGATTGGTTTTGGCCTCTTCCTGGAAAGAAAACAACGATTGAAACATTCGGCTGGCTGCTCCTGATGCAGGCACAAACTTGAGCGGAAGGGTTCCTTTTCCAAGTTGTAACTCATAGAAGGCAACCATTTTTTTGCACTCATCTTCTGTCAGACGAATTATTCCACTTCCAATTCCGGCAGCTTCAACAGTTTTCAGATAGGGAAATCCCTTTTTAAAATGGGAAATCTGATTCTGAATTTCTGAAAGAATGCTGCCTCTTTCGATTATTTGCTCCAGGTCGGTGGCTGTAAACATGGCTATTGGTTTTCGATAATTCAACAGGTTGAATATAGGAAAATGAATATCATTACAAAAATTTTCGAAGATAATTCGGTAGAAATTATGCACAATCGAATGTTGATTAAAAATTTGTGGGTGGTTTGCAGATTGCTTCGCTTCGCT
>CAIRSO010000385.1 GCA_903881215.1 uncultured Bacteroidia bacterium | reverse complement strand
TTACAGTGATAAATAAATTGATAATCTTCATACTATTTTTTGCTCCTGTAACACTTCATTCCCAAGGTAAATTCAATGATTATTTTACAGATGGAGTTCTGCGTTTTGATTTTATGCTTTCCGGTACATTTAATTCGACAAAGGTGACCGAGGTTCAGCAAAAGAAGGAACCGTTATGGGGAGGTACAACTAATTTACATGTGTCAGAAAAGACACTGGGGAATTATAGATATAGTGTTAAAGATCAAGTTACCCAAGCTTTGATCTTTCGACAAGGGTTTTCCCCACTTTTTCAGGAATGGCAGACTACTGCTGAGGCCAAGAATATGGAAAGGACATTTTACCAGGTGTTGCGCTTTCCTTACCCAAAAAATAATGTGAATCTTGAAATTGAATGTCTCGGTACGGATGGTATGTTTCGAACCATCTATTCAAAGACCATTTTGCCGGCAAATTATTTTATTTACAAGGAGAATCCGCAGCAATGTGATATTACTAAAATAAAAATTTCGGGTGATCCCTCGCAAAAAGTGGATGTGGCTATTTTGGCTGAAGGATATAGAAAAGTTGAAATGGGAAAATTCATTAAAGATGCACGGAGAATGGTGGATTCACTTTTTTCTGTTGAGCCTTTTGCTTCTCAAAAAAGTCAGTTCAACCTTTATGCACTTGAGACTTCATCGGAAGAATCAGGCACGGACATACCAGGCAGAAATATTTATGTGAATACGCTTTACAATACCACCTTCTATACTTTTGATGTAGCAAGATATCTGACTACCACAGACATGAAGTCGGTCTATGATCATGCTGCTTCAGTTCCATTTGATTATCTGATTGTGCTTGTTAATTCAAATGAATATGGAGGTGGGGGATTCTATAACTATATTTCCGTCTGTACTGCCGACAATTATCTGTCAGCCAGCGTATTTATTCATGAGTTTGGTCATGAATTTGCCGGATTGGGGGATGAATATTATGAATCTGAAGTTGCTTATCAGGATTATTACAACCTGAAATTGGAGCCATGGGAGCCAAATCTTACTACACTGGTAGATTTTAAGACAAAGTGGAATGACTTGATTGATCCCGCTATCCAGATCCCAACTCCCAGGACAAAAACTAACACAGATAAGGTTGGTGTATTTGAAGGAGGTGGGTATGTTTCAAAAGGTATCTACAGTCCAATGCAAGATTGTCGCATGAAATCAAACAAACCGAACAGTTTCTGTCCGGTTTGTCAGCGTGCCATAGTTAAAACCATCGAACTGTGCACAAAGTAATAGCTGTATGAATGGATTTTTTTGCTATTCTTTGCCATTAATATGGTTGTTTTTTTGATCTATCTTGTACGCTACAAGAAGTCCTGATCCTCCAAAGATGCAGATCATGGCAAAATAAGAGGCAGGTTCATTCATTCCGGCATCGACAAGCAGTGTTGCAAGAAAGATACCAAGGCCAATACCAACCATTAAAAGTCCCCATTTTAACACTCCTCCGGAAGAGGTTTTCTTAACAGATTCAAATAGCTTAGGGTCTGCTCCTTTTTCTATAAGTAGCATCCTTTCGCGGTTGCGTGAAGTAATGACGACATAAACGATTCCAAAGAGCATGATAAAAAATGCGATTGGAATAAAAATTGCAATTGTTCCTTCCATTTTGTTTTATTTTAAGGATTAATATTTGCCCATTTGACGCAATCGAATTTAGTTGGTTACAAATTCAGAAATTTATTGTTTTTGCAACCTGTTTTTGAGCTTTTAATCGATTTGGCATAATTAATTTTCTTCTAATTTTGTAACCGATTCATCATACCTGCAGTCTAATGAATTAATGGAGGTTAAAAGTGATTCATATTATATAGCAGAGGTACTAAGAGGAAAAACTGATTCCTTTGCGCCACTTGTTGATAGGTACAAGCAATTGGCTTTTTCTTTATCCTTGAAAATCACAAAGAACCGCGAAGATGCAGAGGAAGCTGCCCAGGATGCTTTTGTCAAGGCGTTTCGCTCCCTTGAGACTTTTAAGGGTGGAGCTTCCTTTAAAACCTGGTTTTTTCGGATTGTGTATACGACAGCAATTTCGAAAGTTAGGAGAAAAAGGCGGGATTTTGTAAGTTATGAAGAACATAAACTCTCAGAAAGTGAACTGATGGAAACTGAAAATGTTGTAGGTGAGTTAACAAGTGAAGAACGGTCCATTCATTTGCACAACGCATTGGAGCAACTCGATCCGGAGGAAAGGGTGATATTAAATCTATACTATTTCGAAGAACTTCCTGTTGAGGAAATAGCGGCTATTACAGATCTCACAGCATCCAATGTGAAAGTGAAACTTTTTAGGAGCAGAAAGAAATTGTATGAGAAATTGCACTTTTTACTGAAAGCCGAAGGAGCTTTGGTCTAAGGGGTAAAACAAAGAATGGAAAATTATGAATAACAACAATACTTTCGATAATAAAAACATGAAAAAGCCTGATCTTTTAAAAGATTATCTTAAAGAACTGCCGAGGGAGGAGCCATCTATTAATTTCACTGAGGTGGTAATGAGCAGGGTCTACGTTGAGACAGTTAAGTCACCTGTGGCATATCAACCATTGATAAGTCTTAAAGGATGGAGAAATATCATCATTGCGTCGATAATAATATTGCTTGTGTTAATCTTCCTTTTTTTCTATCTCCCAGGTAGTCAAACTGCCTCTGGATTAGTCTCTTTGCCGAAAATCGATTACTCTTTTTTCCTCAAACCTTTCGTTTTATTATCGCAAACTTTGAATAAACTTTCCTTTACTTTTGTTGCTGTCTTAATGGCCGTTTCTGCGCTCTTAATATTTGATCAGATTCATTCCCGACTGAATGATTTGTAGTGCAATTAATATTAAATATCAGAGATTATTCTAACTCACACTCCGTTTTCTTTTTTAGCTGTTCGTTTTTTAACTGCATTGATTTGACATGAGATTATTATTATCTCGACTGGCGATAAGCCAAACAAGGCTATTCTATTTTTTTTTATTGTCACTTTTACGGGAAGAGGTTATGCTCATTCACCTCCATGCGAATTCATATGATGGGAAAATATTCTCTGATATATTTATTAATTGATAATTTTATTGAAGTTTTTGAAAAAAAATCATTAATTCTTGTCGGGTAATCAATTTGGTTTCTATTTTTGCAAATAAAACCAAACCATGCTTGATATCCTATACAACCGAAGAAGTACCCGAAAATTCAGTGATAAAAGGGTTGATGATGAAATAATTCATCAATTGTTAAAGGCCGGATTGCGTTCTCCCTCTTCAAAAAACAGTCAGCCCTGGGAGTTTGTTGTTGTTGATGACCCTGAATTATTAAGTCAACTATCTGTGGCTAAACCTCATGGAGCTTGTCTTCTGAAACATGCACCTTTAGCAGTTGTGGTTGCAGGTGATAAAACCAAAAGTGATGTCTGGATTGAAGATTGTTCCATTGCTTCCATAATATTACAGCTGGCAGCCGAAGCTTTGGGCTTAGGTTCTTGCTGGGTTCAGATTCACCGGCGCTACCATGATGATGAACAGACTGCCAATGAATTTATCAGCAATCTTCTCCAGATCCCAAATCATTTGGAAGTCCTGTCAATTGTAGGCATCGGATATAAGGCAGCGGATCGTCCACCATTAAGTGAAAAAGAGACAGACTGGCGTAAGGTGATGAGAAACAGTTACAAAAATGCGATTTCAGTCGAAAAATAGTCTCAGTTTTTTCCCTTTTCAATATCATTCATCAGTATAAAATTTGATTTTCAATGGTCTGATGGAATACCCATATATTCATCTTCGGTTGGTGAGGATATTTTCCACATGGCTATTTCATTTGCAAATTAGTCTTTGACATGTTCGACGACATATGACTCATCATGTTGAGTAATATCCAAACCAAGTCGTTCTGATTTTGGAGACACCCTTAAAGGAATTATTTTATTGGTCACAACATATAGAACATAGGAACCACCGAAAGTATATACCCCGACAATTATAAGTGCTAGCAAATGGAATAGGAATGTTTTGTACTCACCATAAAACAGTCCTACTCCCTGAGCAAAAACAGCAGTAAGCAGCATACCGATTATTCCACCCATTCCGTGAGCAGGAAAGACATCCAATGTATCGTCAAGGGAAGTTTTAGAACGATAGGAGATGGCAATGTTACATACGAATGATGCAGCCAATCCAATGAATATAGCAGCACCTATGTTAACATATCCTGCAGCCGGGGTGATGGCAACCAACCCAACAACCAAACCGATTGCAGCACCCATTGCGGTGGGTTTTCTTCCCATGGCCACATCAAATAGGATAAAACCAATCATTGCGGCAGCCGAGGCAACATTCGTATTCATTAATGAGACCGTTGCAATTGCATTGGCAGCCAAGGCGGATCCGGCATTGAATCCAAACCAACCGAACCAAAGCATACTGGCGCCCAGTAAAACGAAGGGAATGTTTGCAGGATGAAACTGTTGCTGATAATCTCTTCTTGGACCCAAAAACATTGCTCCAGCGAGGGCAGCAAACCCTGCAGACATATGAACCACTGTACCACCGGCAAAATCTAGAACCCCCCAATTACGCAAAAAGCCATTGGGATGCCAGGTCCAGTGAGCCAAAGGAGCATAAATGAAAATCGAAAAGAGTGTGATAAACAAGATGTATGAACTAAACTTTACTCTTCCGGCAAAAGATCCGGTTATCAATGCCGGGGTAATGATGGCAAATTTCATCTGAAAAATAGCGAATAATGCAAGAGGTATGGTTGGTGCCAACGCGGCATTGACATTTCCCCCAACTCCCTTGAACATAAAATAGGTAAACGGATTACCAATAATTCCGTATTTTTCAGGACCTATGCTGTCACCAAATGCGAGGCTAAAGCCGAATAGAACCCAAATAATGCTTACGATTCCCATGGCAACAAAACTCTGTAACATGGTGGAAATTATATTTTTTGGTTGAATCATCCCCCCATAAAAGAAGGCCAGTCCGGGAGTCATCAACAAAACCAGAGCTGTTGAAGTTAGCATCCATGCAACATCGCCAGGAACAATTTTGGGGTCCAGTTCAAAAGGATTTTTTCCCGAAACGATTACTCCAAGTAAAGAGAGAATCAAAAGAAGAAAAAGGGATATCTGCCAGGATTTTTTCATGATGGATGGAACTTTAATTTTTAAGTTGTTATACTTTTATTCTTTTGTCTT
>CAIRSO010000384.1 GCA_903881215.1 uncultured Bacteroidia bacterium | reverse complement strand
CTCCAAGTCCCTTAGTCTCCTAGTCCTTCTTCAGCCTGTCACCTTAGCAGGAAGTCCCTTCTTCAATATCTTCCGCTCTCCCTTCGCCCTGGGCATGAAGATGTCGTCGGCAGTCAGGCCAACCTCTTTAATCACTTTCAGGCCATACTCCAAACGGTAAAGGTCATCGTTTTTGACATTGTTTGTTCCAAAAGAGAACTTCACTCCTGCAGCCTTGGCTTTTTTGATGAAAGCGATGCTTGGAATTTTGTATCTGGCATTGATCTCCAGTGCCACCTGATTTCTCATCAGCACATCGACCACCCTGTCCATCCGTTCTGCGGTCCAAAGTTCATCATAACGGGGCGCCAGCTGTGCCGGCAGGAAAGTCGGATTGACGTATATGTCCACCGGTTCGCCCTCCATGACAGCTTCGATTTTCCCGACCAGCATATCCATAAACTGCTGATCGTTTTCGACAAATGTTTCGTCGGGCATCCAGAGGCGCATCCTGCGTCCCTGGTGGTCGGTCCAGGTCATGGCATCGGTGAAGATGTAGTCAAACCCAGCCACAGCCTCAGGGGTGAAAAGTGTCACCCATTCCCGGCCCTCGCATTGCATGGCTTTGAATACGGGCTCCTTTTTGATGCTGCTCAGATAAATGTTTAATGTTGAATCGCTCGTAACCGGAAATTTGAGTCCACAGTTGGCAGCCACTCCATAGCAGAGACCATTCGCCCTGGCATGCTGACAAGCCTGATCCATGGTTAGCCCGCCTTTGAGGTGCACATGAAAATCTATGAGTGGAAACTCACGCTGATTGAGGCTATCAATAACATCGGTCAAGGTATCGGCTTTAACAGCCAGGATGGCCCGACTGCTCTTTTCGGTATTTGGCTTGATCTTCATCTCCGCCACTACAATTTCACCCTGGTCATTTGCTTTTCGCAAGGAGATAAAACTGCGGGAAAGGATCATCCCCGTTAGGCGTTCTATCCTTTTGGGATTTAATGGTTCATCATATTCGCTGATCATTTTCCCGTTTACCGAAACCTCGATGTGGCTTCCATCAACAGAAACAGTCAAATCAAACCATTCATTGTCCTCGGCTGTACGCACGAAATTGTTGCGAATCTTACTAAGGCTGCCCGTTTTCTGTGCATTCCCGGTACTGTAATCGCTGTTATTGATCATTACCGTGTAACCCCTGAAATTTTTTACATCATAACTTTTGGCGGTGGCAAAATTTAGCTGCCCCATAGCTCCATTGGTCGTTTTCATGCGAAAATACATCTCAAAGTTGCGCAGTCTGAACCTTGAAGTAATGGATGCACTGTTCTTTTCAAGTTTGAATTGGCCCTCCTCTACTTTTACTTCCTTCGCCCTCCAATATTTGTCCATATTGACGCTATTGACGCTTGTCAATACGCCGGATTCAGGACCTTTGTATGATGCGATGAAGTAGACAGCGAATGTTAGAACCAATAAGGCAGGAAGAACTTTTTTGTAAAGCATAATTTTATTGTTTTAAGGATCTGGTACAACAACGAATTATCAGGATTTCGCAACTTTCCTACGATAATTTTCTACTTCCCAATTGTCGATAAAGGCAATTTGTTGATCGTTCATAAATTTAGGACCTCCAAAATTCTCAGTATAAAAACTGATTTTCAGGATATTTTCGTACACATCCAACACATTCATAGCCGATTTCAGGCTCTCCTCCACGGCAATTACACCCAGGCTTTGTATCGCCAGTACCTTGGGAAGGTATCCATATTTCCCAAAATAGGTTTTAACTCTTTGGGCTGCCTTGGCAAGCAATTCTTCGTTTTGTTGGTGATCAGGGATATAAAGATAGTGAGCTTTACAATACACTATATCATCTGGTGTAAAAGATTTATTT
>CAIRSO010000383.1 GCA_903881215.1 uncultured Bacteroidia bacterium | reverse complement strand
TTGCAGTGGTTGACGGATT
Source organism: uncultured Bacteroidia bacterium (assembly GCA_903881215.1). GTDB lineage: Bacteria > Bacteroidota > Bacteroidia > Bacteroidales > Prolixibacteraceae > CAINVV01. Next base: position 2,389 of record CAIRSO010000383.1, on the reverse strand, counting down.
GAAAAGCATCCCTTTTCATGAATTACATTCATCTGTCAAATCGCTGGCCTTCAATTTAATAGATTTAATTCATGCGGAATGCAACAAACCTATAGGCGTATTTCTGCCGAAAAGCATTGAAAGCGTCGTTGCTGATCTGGCAATTATATACAGCGGGAATCTGTACATGAATCTGGATATCAAATCACCTGATTCTCGGATAAAAAACGTTCTGGATCTGATAAAGCCCGCAATCATCATCACGAATAATGATCATTTCGACAAACTTTCAATCATCTATCGGGAATGTGTAATTCTGAATCTGGATGAACGCGGTGAATCATCTGTAATCAGTGAAGAATTTCTCTTTCAAAGGATCGAAAAATTAATTGACACAGACCCGTTGTGCATTATCAACACATCCGGCTCAACGGGAACGCCCAAAGGGGTGGCGCTTAATCATAAAAGTTTCATTGATTTTACCGAGTGGGCCATTGAAACCCTGAAGATCGGCGATGATGAGGTCATCGGATCATTATCTCCGCTTGTATTCGATATCTACAGCTTTGAGCTGTGCATGCTCATGTCAAAAGGGAGCACGATCGTATTGATACAGGATACCTTATCTGCGTTTCCGGCAGCAATATTGAAACTGATGCAGGAGAAACTAATTTCGTTCATCTTCTGGGTGCCCACCATTATGGTCAATATTGCCAACATGGATTTACTGGGCAAGATGCCGTTGCCTGCAGTTAAAACAGTATGGTTTGCAGGAGAAGTATTTCCCACAAAGCAATTCAACTATTGGAAAAGACACCTTCCGACTGCCAAATTTGTAAATCTATACGGCCCGATTGAAATAACCCTTGATTGCACCTATTTCATTGTTAACCGGGAATTGAAAGATGAAGAGCCTATACCGATCGGGTTCCCTTGCAGAAATACGGACATCCTGATATTAAACGATCAAAATAAACCTGCTGCGGTAAATGAAGAGGGTGAGTTGTGTGTTCGCGGAACATCCCTGGCGATGGGATACTATAACAACCCTGAAAAAACAGCTGCTGCATTTGTACAGAATCCGTTAAATACTGCTTATCCTGAAATTATATACAGAACGGGCGACCTTGTATTTTTAAATGATCGAAACGAAATTATTTTTAAAGGGCGTAAAGACACCCTGATAAAACACTTAGGGTACAGAATTGAATTAGGAGAAATAGAACATGTAATTATCAACACCTTGAAACTGGTTGAAAATGGTTGTGTCGTGTACAATTTTTCCAAGAAAGAGATCATCCTGTTTTATGAAGCGCCGAATGAAATTCCGGTGGCAGATATAAGAAAAGCAATCTCCCTTGCGTTTCCTAAGTATATGATCCCAAACACTTACGTCAGAATGGAGGAGCTACCGCGTAACACCAACGGTAAGATCGACAGGTTAAATCTGAATTCAATTGCGAATCAAAATGCGTAACATACACGATATAAACGAGATACATCAGTCGATCAAAAGCGTTCGGGATCTGAAAAAAGGATTTCTGACCAATTTCTTTCCTGACCCGGCAAAGACAGGGTTATGGATGGATAATGGCTTACTTTTTACCGCGCAGTTCCAGGAAACAACATTCTTTTTCAGAAAAGAGACAGGTTTTTATCATTTGTATTTCTGTTCCTCCTCTGCAAATAGTTTGTGCAACGCTTTAACGTCGCTCTTACAGCAATCGCAGGACACCCTGTATACCATTGATTTGATCGGCAACCGCGCAGACATGGCTGAACTTGGCGATGGGATTGTGTCAACGGGTTTTTTTCCATATACCAGCCTTGTCAGGATGAGCAGGATGATCTCTGTTTCAGATGCCCCCCCCATTGCCGGCAATCTGAATCTTGCTGAAGCCCGTCCTGATGATGCCGGAGAAGTTCTTGATCTTTTGCAGCAGTATTTTGATCCGCTGGCAGAGAACCTTCCGCTGATGGCTGAAATTGAATCATGGATAAAAGCGGGACAGGTAGCTGTTTTCAGAGAGACAGACACCATTCAGGGGTTTCTGATCTATGAGATCCTCGGGGTTACATCTTATCTTCGATACTGGTTTGTGCATCCTGACCACCGCGAGAAAAAAATCGGATCGATCCTGATTCAGGAATTTTTCAGAAGATGCTCAAGAACCAAAAGACAATTGTTTTGGGTGATTCAATCCAATGAGAATGCAATAAAGCGGTATATTCATTATGGTTTTTTACCAGAAAATCTGGTTGACAATATTTATACAAACACCAACATTCAATATGGAGGAAATAATAATTGAGATACTTTCCGTTTTACGTCCGGAATTTGATTTTAATGTCGAATCGGATTTTGTAGAACAAGGCCTTTTAGATTCCTTTGATGTCATCAATTTAGTGA
>CAIRSO010000382.1 GCA_903881215.1 uncultured Bacteroidia bacterium | reverse complement strand
CATAAACTTTCCCATTAAAAATAGCAGCTGCAGCATGACCTTCACCCATATCCGATTTCCACAGTATTTTCGGACCTGCTTTTCCAAAACCTTCTATGAGCTCAATTTTTTCTTTATTAATATTATCATAATCAGCTCCACGGAAATGAGGCCATTTCCCGCTAAGCGGAGAAGTAATTTCTTTTAGAAAGGTATAACTTTCTCCAATATGAATCACAGTATTGCTTTCAGATGAATACGGGGGTCTGTGGTCCTGACCCGGAACACTGACTTTTAAATCTTTAACAGGATTATAAACTATCCACAATACAAAAACAGTAATGCCTGTTAAAGCAAGAAAAATCAATATCAATTTTCCTGTACTTTTCCCTTGCATAGCTGTTATTCTGCCGCCAATGAATACGCAATCATGACATTGCCATGACGTAGGTATAAAATTTTATCTTTAATGATGGGGTGTGCCCAATGGTAATCGGAACCCAGCGTAATTTTTATTTTACTGATAATTTCGAAAGCAGTTTCGCCAGGTTTCACCAGGGTAAGGTCACCTTTGTCGTTATAACAATACAACAATCCGTCATTGGCAATGGTAACCCCTTTTCCAATGGCTTTTGTTTCGTATTTCAGGATCCCGGTTTTCCAGTCGATGCATTGCCAGGTTTTTGTATTCTGACCTGAACCGTATAAATTTCCATTTAGCAATACTACACCACCCATCTGGTTATCGAGGCTGGTATTGGTCCATACTTCTGTAACAGTATTCCCGTCCTCAGAGAGCTTAAGCATAATTCCACCGGAACCATAGCCACTCACAACATAAATCTGACCGTCGTAATAAAGAGGTGTATTTGCATGTACTGACCAGGTGTTCTTTTTTGGGTAGGTCCACAATACTTTGCCCGTGATGGCTTCAATTCCAAGCACAGAATTAGCGGTTAAGGTACATATGATGCTTTTCCCATTGTGTTTGATCAGCAATGGGGAGCAATAAGCGGTTAGTTCACCGACTCCAGGGGAAGTCCAGACGGTTTTCCCATCCAGACGGTTCAATGCTACTATATTTTTTTCTTTGCCACCTGTCGTAAAAATGACTTTATCGTCTACTATCAAAGGAGATTCAACGATGCCCCATTTGGGTGGCTGGGCAGCGAAGTCTTTATTCATATCCATGCTCCATAGAATTTTTCCATCTGCAACATTTATACAGACAGCCTTTCCGAAGCTGGTACTCACATATATCTTATTGTCAAAAACAGTTGGGGTCGATCTGCATCCCGGCCAGGATTCTGTCCACTCGATGCCATAGGCGGTTTTCCAGATTAGCTTTCCATTCAGGCCAAGTGCAAAAACATAGCCTGTAGATTCAATCATACCGGAGCTGATAATCATCTCTTTGTAAATAACAGCAGAAGTAAATCCTTTGCCTAATTCATCATAATGCCAGAGTATCTTTGGACCTTCGGCTGGCCCTGTTTTGAGGAGTCCTGTTTCATTATAAACCCCATCGCGCCTGATGCCCCGGAATTGTGATTCAAATTGTGCATTTG
>CAIRSO010000381.1 GCA_903881215.1 uncultured Bacteroidia bacterium | reverse complement strand
TTTTATCTTTGAAAATCTGAATACAGAGATGTTACGTCCCTTGTTTGGAATATTCCGTAAGGGGCAAACTCAAATTACGCCAGAACTTATCGATAATTTGGCGATTCATTTCCGCCTCGCCCTGGAAGAATTAGGTCCCACCTTTGTCAAGCTCGGGCAATTATTATCCACACGCCCTGATTTATTACCCCCTCGTTACATCAATGAACTGAGCAAATTGCAGGATACGGTTCCACCGGTTAGTTGGGCCAGTATTCATCTCTTGCTTCAAGAAGAATATGGCGAAGCGCCAGAAAACCTTTTCTACCACATTGACCATGAACCAATCGCAGCCGCATCCTTGGCGCAGGTGCATGCGGCGATCTTACAGGATGGCGAAAGAGTCGTCATCAAGGCTCAGCGTCCCAACATTACGAAAATCATCACCCGTGATCTGGATGTGCTCTCAGACATAGCCGAGCGCCTCCAGGTGACCCTTTTTGGCAAGACATATGATTTAGCCGGTGTGGCAGATGAGTTTGCTTTCACCTTATGGAATGAACTAGACTATCGCCGCGAAGGCAATAATGCCGACCGTTTCCGCAGAAATTTTGCGAAAGAGCCCACTTTATATATTCCCAAAATCTATTGGGATCTGAGCACTCCCCGTGTGCTGGTAATGGAGCGCATCAGTGGCATAAAAATAGATGAAGTAGACCTCATTAAGGAAGCAGGGTACGATCCGCATCAGCTTGCGCTTAATGCTGCCCATATCATTATCAAAGAAATTTTGGATGATGGATTTTTCCACGCTGATCCGCATCCCGGTAACCTGATCGTGATGCCAAATAACGTTATCGGTGCAATGGATTTTGGCATGGTAGGCTATCTGAATGACAACGATCGTCTTAATCTCATCAGACTTTATACCGCGACCGTTGAAATCGATGTAGATTCGTTCATCGAATTGATTATCCAAATGGGGGGAGCGGATGCCGAGGTAGATCGCATTCGTTTAGCCCGCGATGTAGAAAGAATCTTAAATCAGTATGCTGGTACTCCTCTCAAGGATGTCCGGGTTAATGATTTAATGGATGTGGTTCAATCGATCATGTTCCGTTACCATTTGAGACTTCCCAGTAATTATTGGCTTCTGGCAAAGACTTTAGTTTTGATGGAAGGGGTTGGTTTACGTCTTGACCCTAGTTTTGATGTCTTTGAAGTATCCAAACAATATGCTCGGGATTTGACCTGGAAACTGCTTCTTCCTAATCGCAAGATGCTGCAGGGAATGCTGCGCCGCAGCAAGGATTGGAGTGATTTGTTGACTCGTTTTCCACGGACCACCTCCCGTCTTCTCTCCAAGGCAGAGAGCGGCGATTTATTCCAATTGACCATCAAAGACCTTAACCGAATTTTAAGTGAATTCGATCGTCTGGTAACGCGGTTAGCGATTAGTTTAATGCTTTCCGCGATCATCATCGGTATGGCAATGCTTACGCCATTATTTTCAAATGGAAGCCTGGTTCAATGGTTAATTTTATTAGGTTTTGTAAGCATTTTCGTTCTCGGTGTTTGGTTCTTAATTTCTTTGATTCGCTCAAAAAAAGAATAGAGGAGAAAAATCTTTGGAAATCAGTTCTGGCGTTCACCTGATTCCAGGTACGATGGCTCATGTCTATGTGATTGTGGAAGTCTCAGGTTTAACCTTGGTTGATACAGGACTCCCGCGCAATGAGCGCAAAATAATGAAATATATTTCAAAACTTGGCTTTATTCCCCATGATGTAAAAAATATCCTCATTACGCATTCAGATTATGATCATTATGGGAGTTTATCAAGTTTGAGAGAAGTCTGTCCAGCGAAAGTCCATGCTTCAATTCAGGATGCTGAAGCGATGTATAAAGGGGAGTCATCTCGCTCGTTAAAACCAGCGGGACTGCTCGGGATTTTATATAGGCTTACCTTACCCTTTTTTCGGGCGAAACCATCCGCTGTAGATGAAATTATTCGAGATGGGCAAATATTACCGATTCAGAATGGGATTCAGGTAATTGCAACCCCAGG
>CAIRSO010000380.1 GCA_903881215.1 uncultured Bacteroidia bacterium | reverse complement strand
GTTGTCAAATCCAATATAAACAAAGGTTCTGAGACGTTACCATCTCGTTCAGTAGGGCTTAATTATACTGAGACAATTAGCGACGATGATGTTAAGAAATTATCAGAGGGAATTAAAAATTTGACTACTACTGCAGAACAATTCTCAAGTTTGTCGGGAGTTATTATTTCTACAGATAAGTTTGTAAAAAACATAGATGGAGCTAATCAAGTTACTGAAACTTATATTAAGTCGCAAGAAAAATTAAATGGTGCAACAGGTCTTTTATCAAGCTCCTACCAAGGAATAACTGATAGCATGACTGCAGTAGAAAAAAGTACTAAAATTTATGCTTCTAAAGTTGAAGATATTAATAAGAATTTGGCTTCAATAAATTCCATTTACGAAATTCAACTTAAAAACATACAAGTTCAATCGGAAGGATTAACGCAACAAACTGAACATGTACGTTCGGTTACTAGTGAATTAAATCAAATTTTGAGCAATACTGAGAAAATGAAAAATTCTGCTTTGATGGCAGCTGAAGCAACAGATAACTATAAAACGAATAGTATTAAACTTGCAAAACAAGTTTCGGACTTAAACCACGTTTATGGAAATATGCTGAATGCCCTTAATTAAAAGTCAAAGTCTATTTGTTTACATATTTTAAAAGTTCAAATTAATGAGTGGAGCAAAAAATTGTCCCGAAACGCCGAGACAAAAAATGATAGGTATGATGTATTTGGTGCTAACTGCCATGTTAGCATTAAATGTTTCAGCCAACATTCTTGATGGTTTTTCGTTAGTCGACTCTAGTTTACATACAACAATTGAATCAACTGAGAGTCGTAATAAGTTTCTTTACGAAGATTTTAACGACGCATTCGACAAAAACCCATCGAAAGTAAAAGAATGGCTTGACAAAGCGAATCAAGTGAAAAAAAATTCCGACGATTTATTTAATTATATCGAAGGATTTAAGAAAAACTTGGTCAGAATGGTTGACAAAGACGAGGCAAATGATAGTGCCTATGTAAGGCAAATGAAGGTGAAAGATAATTTGGATAAAGCTGCCGAATATGCTCTTCAAAAGGGTAATGGTAAGATTTTGAAGAAAAAAATCAATGAATATCGAATTTTTTTAGTTGGTCTTTCGACCAATAATCCTAAAAAGTTGAAAATATACAACAGTATATTTTCGACTGAAAAAGTAAAAACAAAAACTATTTATGTACCATGGGAAGTTTCTGTTTTTGAAGGCATGCCGATTTCGGCAGTCATCACAGTATTAACTAAGTACCAAAGTGATATTAGAGCATCCGAAACTGAAACCGTACAGTATTTGAAAAGTCAAACTGATGCTTTGGACTTTAGAGTAAATAAAATTACTGCAATGGTAGTCCCCAATTCTAATTTTATAATACGTGGTGGTAAATATAGTGCACAAATAGTGTTGTCTGCTATTGACTCAACAAAAACACCAGAGTTTTATATCGGTGGATCTAAAGTTGCAAATGGAAAATACGAAAGAATTTGTAACACTGTTGGACTATCAAAATATGACGGGTTTATAAAACTAATGGGTAATGATGGGACGGAATTAAAATATCCCTTTAAAAGTGAGTTTATTGTAGAACCACCATCAGCAACTGTATCAAATATAGATATGAATGTTGTTTACCGTGGTATTAATAATAATTTCGAGATATCAGTACCTGGTCAGTCCGTAGAAAATATCACTCTAGAGGTATCAGGAGGCACTTCGCAAAAAGTAGCTGGAGGAAAATATATTATTCGAGCCACTCAAGATGGTACAATTAATGTAGCTGTTTTTGCTTTAATCGATGGAAAAAAACAGCAAATGGGCGGTGGTCCGTTTCGTGTTAAAGATTTACCAGATCCCAAGGCATGGTTTGAATATTCAGACGGAGGTGGCGTAAAACGGACTATTGGTAATAAAACCACTAAATCTATTTTGAAATCAAAATCAGTAAGTTTAATAGCTGGTTATGGACCAAATGAACTTATAAAGGCTAACTTTAGAATTACAGAGTTTACAATATCAAGAAACGGGAACAATTTTGTAAGAGTAATTGGAAGTCAATTTAATGATGCACAACTTAAAATCATTGATGGCTTAGAATCAAAAGAAAATATTATAATTGAAAGTATCAAAGCAGTTGGACCTGATAATAAAAGTCGTGAACTGCCACCAATGATTATTAGAATTTAATTACTTAAATATGTCGAATATAAAAAGATTATACAACATGAAAAAATATAGTATTGTATTTTTTATTTCTTCCATGCTTTTGGTATCTAATGT
>CAIRSO010000379.1 GCA_903881215.1 uncultured Bacteroidia bacterium | reverse complement strand
GTAATAATTATTTTAAAACTGTCCAGTATTTGTGCCAGAGCTTCTTTACCGTCAGATACGTTTGTTTTTCAGGATGAGCCAAAAATTAAAGTCGGAAAATACGAAGGACTAACTGTTGATTACTGCCGGAAAGTACATGCCCAATATATCCTCAGAGGGCTAAGAACAGCTGCCGACTTTGAATATGAACGGGCTATTGGTCAAATAAATAAGAAGATGCACGAGGATATTGAAACGGTTTTTTTGTTAACATTACCTGAGCATACTGCCATCTCCTCAACCATTGTCAGAGACATTTTACGTCACCGGGGGGATGCCTCACAGTTTCTTCCTTCCTGTTTTAATATCGAAGATTTTTACGAAGAACCGGAAGAATCCTGACTATGACCCGTGTCATTTTACTGCTTTCTTTGATGCTTACCATTGGTTCACTTTCAGGACAGATGGTCACGATTCGTGGTCAGGCATCTGATTACGCAGGGAAATCACTGATATTTTATACTTATCCTGAACCTGTTTCGCGTCAGGCTAAAAATCTGGCTGAAACCAACGTCCAAAAAGATGGAAATTTCATGCTCACTTTCCCGCTTGATCATCCGATAGAAATTTATACCGATCTTGAAAAATTTAAGGGGACATTGATTGTAGAACCCGGTCATGATTATGAAATTTCACTGCCTGCCTGGTCGTCCAAAACGAATGACGAAGCTGCCAGTCCATATTTTGTGCCTCAACTATATTGGTTAAATATCAGGAATGCTAAATTGTCAGACCTCAACTTCCTGGTAAGAGCTTTTCTAACCGACTATAACAAGGAGATGACTTTACACACTTATGATCTTTACAGAAAACGATCGTTGGATACAGCTAGAGCAATCATTTCAAAACTTGAGAAAGAATACCCTACCGGGAAACATCCTTATTTCGACCTGTTAAAATCTTGCAGCTACGGAGAAATCGAACTTGCAGTCTGGCAAGATGATAAGGACAAGATTATCCGTAAATATATCGCCACAAAGGATGTTTCGCTGAATCATCCTGCCTACCAGCATCTTTTTAATGCACTTTGTTCAGATTATCTAACATCCAAATCGCAGGATATCCGCCAAAAAAAGATGGTTACACAAGCGTTACAAGGAAACTTTGATGGATTTGTCAGACAATTGACGGGTTCCGGATTTAAGAAAGAAGCTGCAGAGTTGTTGGCAGTCAAAGCATTTTATGATGGATATTATTCAGGTAAAATGGATAAAAAGAATATGTTGAATGGACTAAAAGAATCCGGTTCTCAGTGTTCCTTTGAAGCCTTGAAAGCTTGCCTTCCTGTGATTATCTCTCACATAACCACTCTTCAGGAAGGAAATAAATCGCCCGATTTGTTGTTGAAAAATCAAAAGGACGTTCTTACTCCGCTTCGTCCAAACGGGAAATATTTATACCTGGTTTTCTTCTCCAGCTTGAGCAAGGAGAGTAGAGCTGAGTTGGATTCACTTGTGACCCTGGATAAAAAACTCAATAAAATCCTAACCATCGTTCCAGTTTTGATTGATAAAAATTTTCAGGATGCGGCAAAATTATGGAAAGAGAAAAAATACCCCTGGGAGCTGATGAGTGCCGTCAACATTGAACAAGCTACATCCGATTTCAGAATCAAAGCCGTTCCAACATTTTATCTTATTTCTCCAGACAATAAGCTGACGCTATCTCCCGCTTTGTCGCCTTCCCACAATTTCGAATCGCTTTTCTTAAAGATTTACCGGGAAAGCAGATTCAGGAAGAATTAAAAATCAGAATATTATCATTTCGATTTAAGCTGCACTACCGGAAATTCAGTGATTCTTAAAGTGGTGCATCCATAGGGAATCAGGGTAATCTCTACCAGCGGATCCGTTTTTATCTGGTATTGATCGCTGTAGGGCAATGGTCCGGCGGAACCATTGTACAAGGTCCAGAAAGGAATGATTACCCCTTTGGTTTTGATCTCCACCGGCGCATTTTCCTGATTCCAGGGATAGCTGTCCTTTGGAACTGTTCGCTTGACAACCTCAAATTCTTTTACAGGATCCTTGATCGCTGAGGCGATCAATCCATAATTCCAGGCTGTTGTTGGAATAACTTCATGGTAAAATGGCCCATATTTATCCTTGTTTAAAACAGTCCTCCACTCTTCACCTATTTTCAAAGCATAGACCAGCGGACCTCTCTCCACGACTGCCGAATTCTCATACCAGCGACTTACAGAAACCTGCATCGGCAAGGTCAATTCAACAACATCTCCATCCGCCCATTCGCGTGATATCGCTGTGTTGGTATTTCCATCATAATACTCACCCAAGGTTTTCCCATTGATGGTGATAGTTGCTTTCTGACACCAGGCAGGAATCCTCAAGTGGAAAGGGAAAGTTGTTTTCTTATCCATTTTCAGCGTAAACCGAATCGATTCATCAAATGGATAATTGGTTGTTTCAGTGATTTCCAGGTTGGTGCCTTTGCCCACTTTTGCCTTGACACTGGAGGGCGCATAAACGAGCGCAGCGATGCCCTGGTCAGCAGAAGCATACCAAAGATTTTGGGTAAACTTAGGCCAGCCCTGGTGCATGTTGGAAGTACAGCAGGGATAACCCGTCAGCGGACCAAAAAGCTGCCCTGTCCCATCGTAGGCAGTATTAAAATTTCTGGGATGCTTGCTCACTATCACCTGATTTGTTTGCTGAAAATATTGACGGCTGTCATAGTTATCTGTCGTCTGTGTTGGCAGGGCATTAAAAGCAACCCGTTCCAATTGGTCAGCAAAGGCAACCTCACCCGTAACCGGAAGGATCGATTCCATCGAAAACATCATCTCCACTGCCGAGCACAATTCGGATCCCTGGGTCGGATTGTTGCCATGCAGCATCTCATCGCCACCGAACAGTCCATCCGGGAAACCATGAAAAGCCTTCAGATCGGCAAGCCCGGCCTTGACTGCCTCCACATATTTTTTATCTTTTGATTGTTGATAATAAACCCCGGGTTCCTTCATCCCCTGGGCCACATTGACGCAGTGAAAACTCCACTGGTAGCGCAGTTTGCCGGTCAAAAAGGCATCCGTCCAGTTGACAGTTTGCTTGTGGATCAACTCACCCAGTTCGAGCAGAAACTTTTCTCCGGTAAGGTTGTATAGCCAGTAAACCACCGCCAGATTGTCACCTCCACGGTCCTCTCCCCAATGTGTCCAGTGGTTCAAAGGTGTTTTTGGGAGTTCTTTCAACTGATATTTAAAGTAGTTCAGCATGAGCCTGGTCACTCGCTCATCTTCGGTGGCAGTAAAATATTGCTGAAGAAATTTCAGAACAACCATTTTTGGCCACCAGTCGTGAGCATTGCCGCGCTGCAAACCAGGTTCGATTCCACGATCCACCGACGGACCAAAATACCCATCCGGCTGCTGACTGTTCAGTGCCCATTCGACCCATGGCTTCACTTTAGCGATCAAAGTCTCATCCTTCAGAATATAGGCAAGAGGCAGTAATCCGTCGATCCAGTACGGTCCCCTTTCCCACACATCGCCATCTCCTCCAAGCCAGCCATTGCGCTTGCCCATCACAGGTTCGTAAATCTCATCAAGATGGCCGGTCATGCCATCTTTCTGCCGGATCAGCTGATCTTTCAACCACCCTTCCGGGGAAATCGCTCCAAGCGGTAGTTCAATAAAGGGCTTGAAAATCAGTGGAGCCCGGTTGTTCAGGTAATTGGCCGATTCCGGTTTCACACTTTTTTGTGCAAATCCCACTGCCGAACTCAATGCCACCAGCACCAACGAAATCTTAATCCCTGCAAATATTTTCATATTACTATCTATTATATGTACTCGTTTCTCTGTTCTCTCTTCATTCTTCACTGTTCACTTTTCACTGTTCTCTTTTCACTTTTCACTGTTCACTGTTCACTTATCACTGTTCACTTTTCATTCTTCACTTTTCATTCTTCGTTCTTCACTCTTCACTTCGACCACTCGCCCCGTCTCCCAGTCTCCCAGTCGCCTAGTCACCTAGTCCTTCCCCCCAGTCCTTCCTTCTTCTAATCAACATCCCTGACGCACCTAAACCCTACAGTACCATTCCTCTCAAATCCCTCCGACACCCTCAGTAAAAACTGCCGGTAATGCAATTCTCGCGGACCGCCCTGCACATACCACCAGCTGGACGAGGGATTGAAATAGCTGCCTCCTTTCATGATGACGTAACGATAACTTCCGCTGACATACAAATCGATGGTCAGCTGCCAAACACACCCTACCAAATCCTGCAATCCATACGGATTTGCACCTTTCGGATAGCTACCAACCGGATAAAGTTTTCCATTGCCAGAATTGCAGTAATCTTTCCCGATGCCTTCAATTTTGAAAACTGTCAGGGTGTTGGTCACTGCCTCTTCCTTGCGCAAAATCGGCTTTTTCTGCTTCCAGGGCCATTCATTTCCAGTGGAAGTCTGTGCCGCATATTGCCATTCCATTTCGGTTGGAAGACGCTTGCCTGCCCACCTGGCATAAGCCTTCGCATCCTCGTACGAAACATAAACGACAGGAAAATCTTCTTCGCCAACCGGAAAACTGCCATTTATCCAGTTTTTTAAAAAATTAACTGTGTCCGCCGGCAGGTACCTTGTATCGGAAAGAAACGCCTTGAATTGAAAGTTTGTCACAGGAAATTTGTCCATAAAAAAGGTTGGTATGTCAAACAATTTTTCCTCATTTTCTTTGGGATACGGAATAAATTCGTCCCCATTGGTGGCATGAAAAGTAAATCTTCCGGCAGGAATTTTCACCATTTCTTTGGGAGATTTAACAGACGCATCCGTTTTTTCAATTCTGCTGATCAAACGCGGTGTTCCTGGCTGGATTGCAATAATTTTTTCATCCAGCAGCTGAGTTCTATCAAAAAGTTGAATCACAAATTTTCCTTCAAATCGTCCGAAATGATCCATCAACCGAATGGTTTGATCTTTGGCTTCCAAAACCAGAGGCCTTTTTTGATAGTCTGGTGCGCCGGCCCAAACTTTGAGAGAGTCACCTTTCTCTACTTTTATCGAAAGTTCATCGCCTGATATCTCGACATAAATCAGTTCGGGAAGTTGAGCAAGACAGTGGACCGCCCCCTCGTTATTTGTTCCCAGCCAACTTTTATTGAAGGCATCTGTTTCCACTTCGATCAGCCATCGGACACCCTCCTTAACCGGCACTTTCTCCTCATGTTTGAAAAGATCAATGAAATGAGTTCCTGCTCGAGGGGTCACATCAAATAGTCTTCCTTTGTAACCTTCCGGTATCAGGCTGAATATAGTATAGACTGTTTTTTTCGGACTTTGAAATCTGTTGACAAATATTTGATCAGTGGTTGTAGAAAGCAGCGGAGTGATCTCCTTGCCTGTAAAATTGTCCGAATTTTCCCGCTGAACCCTGGCTATTTTACCCAGGAAACGATATTGCTCCTCTGCCCATTCGGGGATTCCGGGGGCGAAAATATTTAGCTCTGTGCCATATCCATTGAAAAACGAGAGACAAAACTCGCGACGAATCGGCTCTTTGTAAATTTCTGCCACACGGAAAATGGCAAATTCGGGTTTGATAATTTTGTTCAGATTCAGCATCGGACAATAATAAAGCGCATTGTGAACTCTTCCTGCCACTATTCCCTGCATATCTCTCGGAATGGCCATTCCTTCGCTGTACATGACCACACCTTTGCGCACCGAATCTGCCGCTTGCTGCAATGCTTTGCTTGAAGCTCCCCGTGTGTCCAAAACCACCCCATCGGCATTTGTCGCGGCTATCAGTGCGGCCATTCCACCTGTGTGATTTTCGGTTCGGGTGCTTTCATCCCATGGATTGTAGCAAATGAAAAAGCGGGTGCCTAATTTGTTCAATTTTTCAGCCTCCAGCTTCAACCTGTCAGTTCCCCCCGGCAAATCGCGAAAGAGATCCCATTGATTTCGCTGATCGACCCCAAGAGTTGGCCAGGTGGGCCAAATTCCAATGAAATCATCACCTCCATACAATGTCTTGCCTCTCTTAACGAAATCTTCAAGGTTAAATTTCCGATCTGAATAATCGTAAAAATATCCACTCCAGGCCATCATAAGGTGTGAAACGTATGAAGGTCGGATCCATTTCAGATCGGTCCTTTCAAATAGTGAATTGTCAAATTTCCCGGGTTCAACATCATAAATTAAACGATCATGAAACATCATCCGCAGACCATCCTGCCAGCTCCCTTTGTGAAAATCAGAATAGAAATTGTACTGCATGGAACCACCTGGAGCTATCTCTGTCTCGAAGCGGCGACGAACCGCCATTTCCATCTTTTCGCGACTTCTGCGGGTGATGGCAGTTACCCGGAGTGTATCATTTATTGCCATATCCGATAATCCAAGCTCCCAGGCATTGTCGGGCAAAATACAGTTAACAGGTTCGAAACCGGGTCTGAAAATATAGCTTCTGGAAAGGGGGTGATCACCTTTTCCGGTAAGACAAACCTTGTCGGAAGAGAAGCCAAAAGGAACCACATTCGTCAGCCAAAGTGTATCCCCCGAAATATTTTTAAAGGAAATTACTGCCTTACAGCCAAATCTGTATCCTTCTTCAACCAGCACTGACAATTTAATTTTAGAATGCCAATTATCTTTGCCTGCTGGTTGTGAACTATTAATAAATACTTTGTCAGCCAGACCATTTTTCTTGCATATCTCATACGATACAAATGGGATAGGCTTCTTTAGATAAAATGCATTGCCCGAATTATCAGAAAATCCGGTCACCAGACAGGTAGAATCCTTATCAAAAAATACACTCTTCATACCTTGACCAGCAGCGGATAACCCAATCAATGTCAAAGCAAACAAAAAAACAAATTTCAAGGCTTTATGATGCATTCTTTATCGTTTTTAGCGTTAGGATATTTAGGAGAAAAACTAAACAAAACTAACTTCGTGGCAGATTAAAAATAGCAAAAAAGCTTAACTTTGTAAAAAAACAAACAGATGGAACAAAGACAGATCGAAGTTGCCAGACAATTACTGGCAATCAATACCATAAAGATACAACCGGATGCACCATTTACCTGGGCCTCAGGCTGGAAAGCACCCATTTATTGCGATAACAGGAAAATACTTTCTTATCCTGCTACCCGCACATATATCTGTGAGCAATTCACAGAACTGGTAAAAGAAAAGTACCCTGAAGCGCAAGCCATTGCCGGAGTCGCCACAGGCGCCATCGCCCATGGAGTGTTGGTTGCCGAAAAACTCGGATTACCTTTTATTTATATTCGTTCAGCACCTAAAGGTCATGGTTTGGAGAACCTGATTGAAGGCGATATCCCGCAAGGCACAAAAACCGTAATCATTGAAGACCTGGTTTCTACCGGAACAAGTTCTTTGAATGCAGCAGATTCTGTTCGGACTTATGGAGCAGAAGTATTGGGAATGCTAGCCATTTTTACATATAATTTTCCGCTTGCCGCAAGAAATTTTGAATTCGCCCGCATTGAACTTACGACTTTGAGTAACTACAATGTTCTGCTCAAATTGGCTCATGACTCAGGTGAAATCAATGATGAACAATTGGAAAGTTTAAACAATTGGCGGAAATCACCGGAAACGTGGGGGAAATAAAACAAGGATAAAGGATAAAGTCAAAAGGATAAAGTAGGATTTGCGCCTATTGTACATCCGAACCTCATTCGTACAAAGTTTTACCGAACCTAGCATTAACAACATGTCATTGGAAAAATATATTAGTGAACCCCGGGAGATTTTTCATTCTCAGGAATCGGTTTTCGCCAAATTATCAAATCTAAAAAATCTGGAACAGTTTGTTTCTGCTGATAAAATAGAGGAGCTCAATAAAAAAGGGGTCGAGACCAAGGGTTTTAAGGTTGATGATTTTCAGGCAACCGAAGATCGCTGCAGCTTTAAAATCAGTCCGGTGGGAAATGTCGGAATTGCGATTGTGAATCGGGAACCCTTCAAGACCATCAAATTTCAGGGAGAAAAATCAGTTCCATTTCCTGCCACTTTCTGGGTGCAACTTTTGCCTACCGAAGAGAATAGTTGCAAAATCAGGCTCACCTTGCATGCCGATCTAAATCCCATGATCAAAATGATGGTTGGGGGGTATCTGGAGAAAGGGATTGAGAAGCTGGCGGATATGCTGGTGGCGATCGATTATTCCCTCGAATAAGTGCCTAAAGTGAACTAAAGTGCCTAGAGTGCCTAAAGTTGGGGACTCCAGACAATTGTAGTTGCTTTTTCTTTGAATATATTTAAGCCTGAATTTCTAAACCTAAATTAAAACAATGAAAACACAATTTCCAATCAAAGAGGGATCATTAAATTTTTTAGGCGACCAAATCAAGATCAACGACAAATGGAAATTCGCCAAATTTTACCATCGCTTTTTTCCAATTGCAGGGATGGCTTATCCGGTAGCATTGGTCTTTACACGTAAGATAAATGATGGCCTGTGGTGGTTTGGTGTCGTATTGACAACGATCATGCTTCTTGGCATTCTCTACTTTCTCTTTTCCGGAAAAAGAAGAATTTTTGATCCTCTGCTCCAAATTGATCAAATTCAAAAAGTTGAGATAGAGAGATATTCTCACGATAATCGATGGGTTAAAATTTATCTGAAAAATCGATCAAGACGTTTGGTGGAAATTAACTTTGACCGATTTTGGCAGGCTGATTTGAAAGAGGCATTTGAGTCAAATGGGATATCTGTAGCAATTATTTGAAGTCAGTTGAAAGAAACTTCTTTAAAGTAAAAACCACGTTTTTCGCCAGTACGGGTTTCGATGAGCAATCTTCCATCTGGTTCTACCTCGAGAATCCTTCCTTCAAAATCCGAATTCTGGTCTCTGTATTTAGCCCAAACGCTCTTCCGGTAAAGCATCTCCTGATAGTCAGACTGGATTATAGCAAGCCCTCCTAGAGCAAGACTCAGGTATCGTTTGTCGAGACAGGTGCACAGTTCAGTCAGCAGCTGACTAAGCTCATAAGTTTCGCCTGTCAAATTCTTCAACGACACCGGATTCGGTGCATCCGACACAAAAACCTCCTGGTTGATATTTAACCCAATGCCAACTATTGCCCTGGAGAACTTTCCGCCAGTTATGGCTGTTTCGATCAAAATGCCCGCTATCTTCTTATCACCCACATAAATATCATTGGGCCATTTAATAG
>CAIRSO010000378.1 GCA_903881215.1 uncultured Bacteroidia bacterium | reverse complement strand
CCCTGGTTCTCCTTTGCCATCATTGAGACCATCTCCATATTTATTTACCCATTGGTAGCCGTTGCTGTGCTTTCAAACATGACGGCCGTTCACCGGCTGATCCACAGCAAACATCAACTTGAAAAAGACCCTAAACCCTCTATCTGTCATGAAAACGAAATTCCTGATCCTGGTCATTTGGTTTGGCCTCGCAGTGCCTAGCCTTGCGGTGCGTGACAATACCGTAAACCCTCTTGATGGAGGCCAATACCCCGTGCCTCAACTTAACGAAAAAGTGCTTTTTTATGTTCAGCGCACCCATAACCGGAACACGGTTATTTATGAACTAAACTACCAGGCTGACGGAAACATTGATAAAAAGGAACCACTGCATCCGATGTGGATCCGCTATGAGGAGGGGGGAGGACGCAAAGATCTTTCCTTCATCCAGAACAGGGTTTACGGGTTGAATGTGAAGCAACTGGATAAAGATACCTGGCTGATGCATTTCAGATCGTACAATAAGCGGGTCATCTATCTGAGGAGGAACGAAAAGAACAATACTTTCAGGGCAATGATCATTATCAACGGCAAAATAGCATATCTGACCAGTCTCTTTATCTGCTCAGTAACCAACACCATGGGAATTCCCTCATCAGCGAAATACATTGATATCAGCGGAACTGATCCGGTTACAGGAGCAGTTGTGCTGGAAAGGGTAATTCCATAATCCGGCAAAATGAAAAATAAAATTATGCTGCTAACAAGGAATCTGCCTGGAGGAGCAGCCGCACTGGCGGCTGCATCGGTCGGCTACCTGCTCGTCATGTTTTTTTTGACCGGATTGAGACCTGAACACTGGGCGATCATCCTGATATTTAACATCCTTTTCTATGCGGGAAAAGGAACGCGCAAGTTTATCCTTGGCTTTGCCATTTTCATTGTTTTCGCCATGCTGTATGATTTGATGCGGGCCTTCCCGAATTATTTATACCAAACCGTTGATATTTCCCCTTTGTACTACCTTGAAAAACAACTTTTTGGAATAGAGACGCAATCAGGCAGATTAACGCCCAATGAATTTTTCGCGGCCAATCACCATGCACTGGCCGATTTATTGAGTGGGTTTTTCTATATCAACTGGATGCCTGTTCCACTTGGGTTTGCTGTTTACCTTTACTTTACCAACCGCAGGTTGTTTTTGCATTTCTCGCTCACCTTCCTGCTTGTAAACCTTTTAGGATTCACCATTTATTACATTCATCCTGCCGCGCCACCCTGGTATGTCGGCGAACATGGCTTTGTTTTGAACCTTCATACTCCGGGCAGTGCCGCCGGGCTGGCCCGTTTTGACAAACTGATCCATCTGAATGTTTTTGGTTCAATCTATACGAAGAATTCAAATGTGTTTGCTGCGATCCCGTCTCTTCATTGTGCCTACCCTGTTATCGTGCTTTACTACGGAATAAAGGCCGGCTGCAAACGCGCCAAATGGTTCTTCTGGCTGTTTATGATTGGCATCTGGTTTTCCGCCATCTATTCAGGCCATCATTATACCATAGATGTGATCCTGGGAATTCTTTGCGCCATGACAGGAATCTTTTTCTACGAAGTGGTTTTAAGGAAGCAACAGAGATATAAATACTTCATTGACAGGTACCTTAGAATAATTGACCGATGATTAAACCCCTAAAGTGATGCACGAAGAAAATCAATTTGAACGGCAATTTTACATTGAAATTGAAAAAAGCAAAAAGATCAGGGCTGCCATCCTGATTGGACTGCTTGGATTTGAAGGCATTTCCCTTCTACTGATTTACCTGTCATTCAGTGACCAGTACCGGAGCTTGTTTCAAACAAATCTATCAATTTTTGCAATTTTAATCTTTGTTGTCATCATCATTGCCCATGAAACAATCACCCATTTTTTAATCAGAAAACACGCTAAATATCCCGAACCCTTGATGAAGATTTCAGCCTACGTTAAAGTTTTTTCAGAGGTTACGCTGTTATCACTCCTTCTCGTCTTTATCATCATTGGTTCAAAACAGACGATTATTCTAAATTCACCAGCGGTTTTGACCTATTTTATCTTTATCATCCTATCAACCCTCAGGATCGATT
>CAIRSO010000377.1 GCA_903881215.1 uncultured Bacteroidia bacterium | reverse complement strand
TCTGTATTCAGGAGACCGGGATGTTCTTTGTGGTCTAAGGTGCCGTTTCTACTGGCTTTTGCAATATCACCCTCTGTAATAACATTCCCGTTAAGGATCACCTTGACATTGTTGCCTTTAACCACCACTTCCTCGTAATTCCATTGTCCGGTAGGCTTTAATGATCCGCGCTTGGCAGGAATGACGCCATAAACAGATCCATGGTATTGATATTGCTGCAGATCAGCATAAATAGGTGCATCATCATCAAGAATCTGCAGTTCCATGCCAACATAGGCCGCATCACCCTGAAGCGGTGCGCGTATCCCCAAACCATTGTTGGCACCCGGAGTCAGCATAAACTCAAACCGGAAGGTAAAATCCTTGTACTGACCCTGCGTAAAGAGGTTTCCATGCGACGGACCATTGTCAATATTGAGGACGATCTCACCATTCTTCACTTCGTAGTCGACCGTATTTCCAACCCAGCCATCAAAATTGATACCGTTGAAGAGCGGAACAAATCCCTCCTTCTGCTCATCAGCCGCCAGGACATAACGGTTGTCATTGATCTCATTGACATAGATATCCCTGAAAGCCAAGTCGGTACCATGCGCCTGAAGTTCAATGGCTTCTTTTGGGAAAATCGGAATGGAACGATCCCAGTAATTTTCGAGTGGAACCTGGTCAACCACCAGAATCCCGTTTAAAGTTACCGTTACCTTCTCACCCACCATTTTGATGTAGAAATGGTTCCAGTCGCCGATTGGATTGTCGGCCACCTTCAGCGGTGTACTCCTGTATTTCTGGTTGTTGTACAGTCCGCCTGAGCCAACCTGGGCGCCAACCTCAACACGCGATGTATCCCAGATCTGAACCTGCGGGGAACCCCTTAGATAGAGGCCGCTATCTCCCTTTTTGGTGATACGCCAATCCACAACCATCTCGAAATCTCCGTATTGCTTTTCAGAGCAAAGATTGTCGCCGGCACCGTTAAAAACGATAGAATTGTCCTTCACACTCCAGGTCTTGGTGGCTTTGGCATTGGATTCAACCTGTTTGGCAGCCAATTCCTCTGGTGTCATTTTTGCCCGGGTAATTGGATTGCCAACCAAGCCTTTCCAGCCTTTCAGGTCTTTGCCATTGAACATGGAAACATATCCCTGCTCCTCCGGCATGGAGGCCAGGTATTTTTTGATTTTTTCCTTGTCATAATCGCTTTCGGCACCTTTGATCAAAGGCAGCGACTTGGTCAGCGCATTTTTCACGATCTCACCAGTCAGGCCGGTTGTCTTTCCGGATCCGGGCAAAGCGATCTGCATCACAGCGGAAGCTGCGCTAAATTTTAATTCTTTGTCATCCAAAAATTTGGATGTATAAACCAAAGTCAAAAAAGTCCTGAGGTCTCCCAACCGGTCGATCACCGACAGTTTCTGCTCCTTGCTGACTGCCAGCGTCATCGCCTTGCGGTATTGCAGCAATTTCTGATCATCGGGTGTGGTGGAATGGGCAACCAAATCAACAAATCCCTTGAATGCTTTGACTTTGTAAGCCGGATTAGAGACACAAATCTGGTACAAAGCATCGGTAGCATCTGCACTGCTCCATTTCAGCAAGGCACCAAAAGCTGACTCTTTAACAGCCAGATCTTGCGAACCAAATGCCTCAACGACTTTGTTCAATGCATCTCTGCTCCCTAGCCGGGAAAGCACTTCGAGCGTCCGTCCGGGGTCAGCGGCGCCTGTGAGCTGATTGATAAATTTGGTCTTTTCTTCCCCGTTCAAGCCGGATGCAGCATTGATCAACGAAAGCTGAACACTTGAAATTTGCTCTTTCGAAGTGGCTTTCTTCAGCAGGTCGATCAAGACCGGAATATTTTCTTCGGAGGAGAGATTCTTCAAGGCCGCAAAGGCTGCGGCGGAAATATCCTGGTCGGCATTTGAGGTAAAAGCCAACACTTTTCCGAATTCTGATTTCACTGCCTTGGCACCGATCAGTCGGATGATTTCGATTTTAGCTGCTTTCGGGGCTTTATCCAGTGCCGAAGACAGGCGGGTCATGTGGGCTGCATCCAATCTGCGGGACAAGGCTTTCGCAGTTGCGGCTGCATCTTTTCCGCTTATCAGGTAGTCCTCCAGAACTTCAACTGCTTTGTCATTTCTGATGTTGGCGATGGCATCAATGCCAGCAAAACGGACGGCTTCAGCATTAATATCAAGTAAGGCCATTTTGAGTGAGGACAACAAGACAGGATCTCCTTTACGACCTATCATCTCCACTATTTCGGCACAATATTCACCTCTTAGCTCAGCTGCCTCAACTGCTTTGATAATCCACTTCCGGGTGGCAGAAACATCCAGCAGTCCGGCGGCCAGATTCAACACTCCTGCCCTGTATGCTTTATCAGAGTTGTCAAATTCGCTTAGTAACAAAGGTACAGACTCAAAACCCCAAAACTTCACTTTGAGTGCCAAAGCTACGGACCTGAATTGTAATTGATTTGCACTCTTGCAATTGGTCATTACATCAAATAAAACTTTATCACATGAGCTAAAGTCTTCCCCTGAATCTTCTCCCAGACGATTGGCATAGGTCAGAAGGGCATTTACCGCCCCGGTTGGTTCGTACAGATATTGTGCCTTTGAGGCTCTATCCTGCAACAAAGCATAGCTGGACGGAGCGCCAATTAGGGCGATCGATTCCAGGATCACCCGTTGTAGATTTGGATCTGCAGTCTCCAGTTTTTTAATCAAAATCGGATTGGCGGCTCCAATTCTCAGCTGACCAATGGCTTTGGCCAGAGCCAGCTCGGGTATTCCCTGTGACGATTCGAACGAAGTTAAAATTGTCTTTTTTACTGGTGGATATATTACCTTAGGTTCAGTGGGTGATTCAAAAATTGACTTTCCAACTGGTATAGAGTAAAGCACTTTTCCATCAGAGGATGAATCAATTGCAATCAATACCTTGATCGCTGCATCGCAAAGCTTATCGTCCTGCAAGTATTGGCTCAAAACACCAATCGACTGATCGCCCGCTACAAAATAAAGTTGTGTCAGGTAGAATGATTGAACATCCTTGTCGGTGGCCGCTTTTAAGGCGGAAAGCAATCCGTTTTCGACCATCAATTTATCGGCTTCTTTGCCAAATTGAGAGACATATTTGGCCAGACTAGCCACCACGAACCTGGCAGCCACATCATCTCCGGTTCCGGGAGGTACAATCTTAGCGGCAAAAAGTGCAAAACCCTCTTCTTTGAGATCTGCGACCTCACTCATTAGCGTATTGAGCCTTTCCTGATCTTTGGTTGGCACCTGCGCAAGGGCATCTGCCACTTTGGTATTGATGGTTCTGTTGATCTGTCCGAGGCCAGTGAAAGCAAGGCTCAGGAGCATCAAAACGATTGTTGAAATTGAAAATATTTTCTTCATAACTTTTATCAAAAATCCTGTTAATAATTTGTCACACAGAGTTACACGGAGGAACCACAGAGTTACACAGAGAACAATTTAAAATACCAATTCTCTCTGTGTAACTCCGTGGTTCTCCTTCTTTCTCTGTGTAATTTTTTCATTTCTCAAATACTTGTATCATATGCTCCAGGGTGCGCGCATGGGTTGATTGATGAGTCTGTTGGCGGCTTCATCATCGATAAACTGCTGTGTTTCCGGATCGAAATGCAGTGTACGTCCCAGCTGCAATGCGATGACACCCATGTTGACGATCGTAGCTGAGTGGTATCCGTTCATCTCGTTCAGTGCAAATTTCTTGCGGGTTTTCACCGATTCCGTGAAGCTGGTAATTTGCGGATCCGGATCAGGAAGCGTCGCAATAAAAGACTGAAGATTCGGAATGGTGGATTTGAATCCCCTGAAAATCTTGCCGTTTGGTCCTTCGATATAAGCGGCATCCTTGTCGCGGTTCTCCCCATCGAGGATGATTTGACATCCATCGGCATAAGTATATTCTATCCTTCTCCACGATCCTACGGCATCATAATGTTGCTCGGGAGCATCAATTTCCACCTTCACCGGACTGGTATCATCTTTTCCAAGCAAATATTGAACAGGATCGAGGTAATGCTGACCCATATCGCCCAGTCCGCCGCCATCATAATCCCAATATCCACGGAACTTGGCATGTACCCGCTCCGGATTGTATGGCTTGTAAGGGGCTGGCCCGAGCCACATGTCGTAGTCCAGTTCCTCAGGAACAGGCATGGGTTTGAGATTGCGTTCGCCGCTCCAGTAGAATTTCCAGTCGTAGCCGGTAATTCCGCTGACTGTTACTTTCAATGGCCAACCAAGGATGCCGCTCTGGATGACTTTTTTCAGGGGCTTCACATCGGTGCCCAATCCGTAGAAAGTATCCTTGAAGCGGAACCACGTATTGAGCCTGAAGATCCTGTTGTATTTGTTGATTTCCTCTACCACTTTAAGTCCTTCTCCGATGGTGCGTGTCATCGGTTTTTCACACCAGATGTCTTTCCCCGCGCGGGCTGCCTCAACGGCCATAATGCCGTGCCAATGAGGAGGAGTGGCAATGTGTACAATGTCGATATCCGGTTGCAGCAGCAACTCACGAAAATCGTGGTAGGTCTTCACCGGATTCGGGATCATCTTTTGAACCTGAGCCAGGTGATTTTTGTCTACATCACAAATGGCCACTACCCGGGTATCTTCATACCCAATGTGACCGCGACCCATACCGCCTACACCGATAATGGCTTTGGTCAGCTGATCGCTGGGCGCCGTAAAACCGGTTCCCCCGAGCACATGTCTCGGAACAACCATGATGCCTGCCAGGGCAAGCGAGGTGTTGAGAAAGCTTCTTCTTTTCATGTTTCTAATAGTTATATAGTGTCAATAATTTAAAAGTTTGGAGTACTTGGAGTACTTAGAATACTTAGAGTGAGGGAATTTCCCGACTCCAATCTTTGGAGTTCAAACTTTAAGTACTCCAAACTCTAAGTACTTTAAGTACTCAATATCCTGCGGCTTGCCCGTCCTTCCTGGACTCCGAGGCACCGAAATAAACCTTGTTTTTATCATCCCATTTGATGGCCTGGTATCCGCCATAAATTCCGTTTGTATATTGAATCTGGTGACCTTTGCCAAGCAGTTGCCGGATTGTTTCGTAAGGCACACCGCTTTCCAGATAAACCACCCCTCCATCGGTCATCTTTTCCCCGGTAGGTTCGCTCGATCCTTCGTGGCATATCCGCGGAGCATCGCCGGCTTCCTGAAGGTTCATGCCGAAATCGATCAGGTTGACCACCATCTGCACATGTCCTTGCGGTTGCATGGAACCGCCCATCAGTCCAAAGCTGATAAAAGGTTTGCCATCCCTGGTAATAAATGCCGGAATGATGGTATGGAAAGGCCGCTTGTGTGGTTCGTAACGGTTGACGTGGGTGAAAGTAGAGTCGATGATAAACATCTCACCCCGGTCCTGAAGGATGAAGCCCAACCTGCCCGGCGTCATTCCTGAGCCCATACCCCGGTAGTTGCTTTGGATCAGCGAAACCATGTTGCCGTCTTTGTCGGCCGTGGTCATGTAAATGGTATTGCCCTGCTCAAGATTGCCGGCCGGATAACTTTTTGCGGATCTCGCTGCATCAAAAAGTTTCAACCGCTCTTTGGCGTATTCTTTCGAAATAAGCTTTTCTATCGGAACCTTATTAAAATCGGGATCTGCGTAGTATTTGGCGCGGTCTTCGAAAGCCAGTTTCTTAGTTTCCACAAAAGTATGAATGTAATCTGCACTGCCGAAACCCATCTTCGCTACATCGAAATTCTCCAGCATATTCAGCATTTGCAAGACAGCTGTTCCTTGTCCGTTGGGGGGTAATTCCCAGACATCGTATCCGCGGTAGTTGGTTGAGATTGGTTCTACCCAGTCGGAATGATGGTCGGCCAGGTCGCGGGTGGTCAAAAAGCCTCCCTGCTCTTTCATATAATCTGCAATTTTCTGCGCTACCTCTCCTTTGTAGAATGCATCTCTTCCTCCCGCAGCAATTTTTTCGAGAGTGGCAGCCAGATAAGGATTCTTAAACACTTCTCCCTTGGCAGGCGCCTTTCCGTTGGGCATATAAATCTCTTTGAACCCGGGGTATTTCAGTAGATTTCTGGAATTTGAATTCCAATAGTAGGCAATCACCTCCGTAACCGGGAATCCCTCTTTGGCATAATTGATGGCAGGTTTTAACAGATCTGAAAAGGCAAGCTTTCCGAATTTTTTGTGCAATTCAGACCAGCCGTCCACACATCCGGGAACAGAAACCGACAGCGGACCAAAAGCCGGAATCCGGGTGATGCCATGCTTTTTAAAATAGTCGTAAGTGAGGTCGTAAGGCGATCTTCCACTGGCATTCAAACCATAAAGCTTCTGAGTTTTTGCATCCCATACGATGGCAAAAAGATCACCTCCGATGCCATTGCTGACCGGCTCCACCAAACCAAGGACGGCATTGGCAGCAATGGCGGCATCAACAGCATTGCCGCCGGCTTTGAGAATATCCAGGGCAACCTGGGTGGCAAGCGGCTGACTCGTACAAGCCATTCCATGCTGTGCGATAATTTCGGATCGTGTCGTAAAAGCCTTGCCGGTGACCCGGTCTTGTGCAAATATGAGTTCAGTAGAAAAAACAACGAAAAGCAAAAAAACTGAGTTCTTCATACAATATTATTAAGGCAAACTATCCAGGAAGCAACCATTGTTTACTGAGCGTAAATATAATCAATCTTAATTTGAATATAATCAAGACACAACCAACATTTTTGATCAAATTATATTGGTAAACCAGCATTTTTAGATCAAATTATAATGGTTGACCATCATAATTAGATCTAATTATGCTGGTCTACCAACAATTTTAGATCTAATTATGATGGTTCTCTGAAATATTATTATCTTTGTCAAAAATTACAACCATGGCAATTCTCAGATATGTAGAAACTTCCTGCCTTGAATCTTTGTCATCGGGGAGAAAAATCATGCTGATTTACGGTCCGCGGCAAGCAGGCAAAACAACTTTAGTAAAACAACTGGGTAAAAACTCAGGCTTGAAATCTCTTTATATATCAGCCGATTTGAGTAAAAATGAATTATTACTCATGCAGCGCGATATGAAAACACTCTCCGATTTAACTGAAGGCTACCAGCTTCTGATCATTGACGAAGCACAACGGATAAAAGATATAGGTCTGGTGTTGAAAATTATTTACGATGAAATGCCACATCTAAAAGTAATTGCGACAGGATCATCCTCTTTTGATTTGGCCAATAAGACTGCAGAATCACTAACGGGACGAAAGATTGTTTTTCATCTTTTGCCTTTTGCCCTCGGGGAGATCGTTCAGGACAAAAACAAATATGAGCTGGACCAGAATCTGGAAGAAATTCTGCTTTATGGCTTATATCCTGAAGTATATTCCGTTTCTGCCGGGCAAAAGCGCAACTTGTTGGGTGAAATCTGCGAATCTTATTTGTTCAAGGATGTGTTCCAGCTAACATCGGTAAAATACACGGTAAAAATCAGGAATTTGCTGCGTTTACTGGCTTTTCAGGTTGGTCAGTTGGTTTCGGTCAATGAATTGTCTCAGAAATTATCTATCAATCGTGAAACAGTTGAGCGCTATATCGATTTACTGGAAAAAGCATTTGTCATCTTCCGGCTTCCGGCCTACAGCCGAAATTTACGCAAGGAGATTGCCAAAATGGACAAAATATACTTCTATGATACGGGAATACGTAATTACTTAATAGACAACCTAAAGCCACTTGAATTACGGAGTGATTCCGGATGTTTATGGGAAAATTTCGTGATAGCGGAGCGTCGCAAGCAGTTGCTATGCCTTCGCAGCAATGTCAGATCATACTTTTGGCGCACCTATTCAGGAGTCGAAATCGATTATGTAGAGGAGGGTGAAGAAGGATTGAAGGGATATGAAATAAAAATAGCCAAAGACAAGGTTAAGTCGCCCAAATTATGGCATGATGAATACAAAGGAGGTTTTCAACTGATAAACCGGAAGAACTACCTCGATTTATTGCTTGATGGGATGAGGTAATCAAATTTATCACTATTTTTAATCTCTGCTAACCATACTTACTCAGCTTATGCTATCCGGTAAATTTCAGGAGCTTTATGATCATATTGTACCCACCATTGACCGTCACCGCATCTTTCACGATCCTCTGCATACACTTGCCTTTGGTACGGATGCCAGTTTCTACAGGCTGATACCCAAGATGGTGATAAAAGCCAGGAATGAAGCTGAGATTTCTCTGATCCTGGAAGAATCGTCCAAATTGAAAATTGCCGTCACCTTTCGGGCCGCCGGAACGAGTCTGTCGGGGCAAGCCATCACGGATTCAGTGCTGGTCATTGCGGGAAGCCACTGGAAAAAAGCGGTGGTAGAGGAGAACGGTGCATCCATCCGGCTTCAGCCCGGACTCACGGGAAGTGAGGCCAACTCCTTGCTGGCAAAATATGGCAGGAAGATCGGACCGGATCCGGCCTCCATCCAGGCAGCTATGATCGGAGGTATCGCGGCCAACAATGCCAGTGGCATGTGTTGCGGAATAGCAGAAAACTCTTACCAGACACTTCTCAGCATGCGGATCATTTTGCAGGATGGGACTATCCTGGATACCGGGAATGAAGCAAGTCTGGACTCTTTCCGTGAATCCCACGCCAGTTTCCTGAACCAGATTGAGCTGCTTAAAGAATCTGTCTCAGAAAATATAGAACTTACGCAGCGAATACAGCACAAGTACAAAATAAAGAATACGACCGGATACAGTCTCAATGCACTGGTCGATTTCTCAGACCCCATTGATATTCTGCAGCATCTGATGATTGGCTCAGAAGGGACGCTGGGTTTTATCTCTGAAATCAGGTACAGAACGGTCATTGAGCATCCTTGCAAAGCCAGTTCGCTCATGCTGTTTCCAACGATACACGAGGCTTGCGAGGCGGTCATAAGTATGCAAAATGCTCCGGTTGCTGCGGTTGAGCTGATCGACAGGGCCGGACTGAAATCGGTCGAAAATGAGCAGGGGCTGACTGTCGACCTGAAAATCCTGGCGGACAATGTTTGTGCCTTGCTGGTTGAAACCAGATCGACTGACAAGGAGGTTCTGAAGGATCAAATTGACCAGATTATTGCCATTGTCGGGAAAATTCCTAGCGTTGGATCCATTGCATTTACCGCAGATCCTGCAGAATGCGCCCACTTGTGGAAAATCAGAAAAGGCATGTTCCCATCCATCGGGGCGATGCGAAAAAAAGGTACTACCGTGATTATTGAAGATGTGGCATTCCCCCTGGCTCGTTTGGCCGAGGCAACGTTGGACCTTCAACGGCTGTTTGAAAAATGGAATTACCATGAAGCGGTTATCTTTGGTCATGCGCTGATGGGCAATCTGCACTTTGTTTTTACACAGGATTTTTCGTCCGAAATGGAGATAGAGCGATACAAAAACCTCATGGAGGATGTATCAGATCTGGTTGTCAATAAATATGACGGGGCACTCAAAGCTGAGCATGGAACAGGCAGGAACATGGCTCCGTTTGTGGAGATGGAATGGGGTAAGGATGCCTTTCAGCTGATGAAACGGATCAAAAATATCTTTGACCCGGATTATTTGCTCAATCCGGGGGTAATCTTAAATATTGATCCTCTGGTTCATCTGAAAAACCTGAAACCAATTCCGGCAGCGCACGAAAAAATTGACACTTGCATTGAATGTGGATTTTGCGAACCGAACTGTGTATCAGCCGAACTCACCCTGACACCGCGACAACGAATTGTTGCTTATCGGGAGATCGCCAACCTCAGAAATACTGGCAAAGAGCCGCATATGTTGGCCCAGCTATTAAAATCATATCGCTATGCCGGCAACGAAACTTGCGCCACAGACGGACTCTGTGCAACTGCTTGTCCGGTGAAAATTGATACCGGCAAACTGATCAAATCCATCCGAACGGAGGAAATTGGCACCGGACAAAAGAACGGTATTTGGGTAGCCGACCGGATGCGTCAGGTTACCAAACTAATGGCTATTGGTCTGTCCTTTGTCGCCTTTTTGCATACTATTTTCGGTACAAAATTGATGACTGCCCTCACGCGCGCCGCCCGTAGGCTCTCATCCAACAATCTCCCCCTATGGAACCCATGGATGCCCGCCGGCGCAAAACCAATCCATCTTAATCCAACAATTCCAAAATCCGACGAATCCAAATCCGAATTCAAGGTGGTGTATTTCCCCTCCTGTATCAACCGCAGCATGGGACCTTCAAGGTATGAGAAAGAAGGCCAACTGACTGATGTGATGCTAAAATTGCTTCACAAAGGAGGCTTCGAGGTGATATTTCCTGAGAAACTGGAAAATCTGTGCTGCGGCATGGCATTTTCAAGCAAGGGCTATAATGAAGCAGGTGACAAAAAATCGAGAGAACTGGAAGCTGCACTGCTACAAGCCAGTGAAAACGGCAAATATCCGATCTTGTGCGACATGAGTCCATGCCTTTTCACTATGCGCGAAAATATGGGAACGAGAATGAAATTGTACGAACCGGTGGAGTTTATTCTGGAGCATTTGCTACCCCGAATTTCAATTCAACCGCTGAACGAAACCGTCGCTGTCTTTCCGGTGTGCAGTCTGAAGAAAATGGGACTGGAGGATAAGCTGACCGAGCTGGCCAAACTTTGTACTTCCGAGGTAATTGTTGCCCAAACCAATTGCTGTGGATTTGCCGGCGATCGGGGGTTCTCCTTTCCTGAGCTAAACAAACATGGATTGAGTACCCTGAAAGAGCAACTTCCCAAAACTGTGCTCAGGGGGTATTCCAACAGCCGAACCTGTGAGATCGGACTCAGTCTGCATTCGGGAATTCCATTTCAATCGATCGTGTACCTGGTCGATAAAGTCAGTACGAGCAAGACCTTAGAACACTAAAACTCCTTGAGGATTACACAAAAAAACCAGTCAACCAGGGAATACACAGATTAACCCCCTTCCAACCACGGATTACACAAATTACACCGATTAAAGAAGAAATTAAACCACTCGCCCTCTCTCCCACTCGCCCAGTCTCCCCCTCCTTTTTCTAAATCAACATATTCAATTGATTCTGACAATTGGTTTTAACCGTTTTAGCATTCTCATCGCTGGGGTTTAGTTCAAGGCTCATATTCATGTATTTCATGGCTTCCTTGAAATCCAATCTTGCCTTGTCGTTCTGATCCTTAAAAGCCTTATCGGAAGCTGCGTATTTACCTGCTTTCACTTGTGCAATGGCATTTTTCATGATATCAAGGGCTTCATGGTAATGCTTATCACCTTCAGTGAAATACAATTTACCCAGAGTTTCTTTCAACGCCTTTGAATTTGGCACCTTTGCTAGTCCATCCTTCAATGTTTTGAGGTACCCTTCGTTGTTGTTCTGCGCCTTCATGATACAGGCACGGTATTGATAAGCCATATCCAGACTATGACCGGCAGCAATCGACATGTCAATGTATTTAAGAGACTTGTTCATGTCGTTGGCGCGATAGGCACATGCACCCATGGAGAAGATCATGGCCTGATCGGGAGGTTTGTTTCCCCAAACGCTCAAAGCTTTCTCATACTTTGCGAGTGCGAGGGCAAATTGCTGGGCAGCCATTGCCTTGTTACCTTCATCCCTTAGCTTAACGGCGTCCTGAGCTTGCAGGAAGGAGAAGCTGAAACATACAAACAAAATTACAGCAAATCTTTTCATTTTGTTTAAATTTGGTTATTAACTTCCTCATTTTTATAATGATATCAAAAATGAATGCAAGAGATTCTACCAAAGTTAACTCAAAAAATCATGGATTGAACTGATCTGTGTGAAAAAATCCCAGAATATTTAAAATAAGGTCGACATAGGTTTGAGCGGCAACAAAATCAGGATTAATTTGAAGACAACGACGAAAACAATTGAGCGCCAAACCCCAATCCTGACGGCTGTAATGGATTTCACCCGAAAGGAAAAAAGCCTCAGCATTCTCCAATAATTCAGGACTTCCCAGAATCTTCAAGGCTTTTTCGGTTTCTCCTGCTTTCCATTCCTCGCGAGCAATATAAATTATATCATCCATCATCTCATTTTCTCATCTTCCCATTTTCAAATCTTCAAATCTTCAAATTTCTACATTCGCAGTTCACCCGTCCGACCTCGTAACCGAATCAACCCCCTTAATATTTTTCAGCTTCTGCATCAAAAAATCCAGGTGATGGGTATCATTGACAAAAACCCGCAATATTCCTTCGAACGAACTATTTTCGCTGTTGA
This sequence comes from uncultured Bacteroidia bacterium, assembly GCA_903881215.1. GTDB lineage: Bacteria > Bacteroidota > Bacteroidia > Bacteroidales > Prolixibacteraceae > CAINVV01. Next base: position 5,015 of record CAIRSO010000377.1, on the reverse strand, counting down.
TGGTGATCGACCTCATCTGAACTCCCACTTCCTTGGCAATAATATGGGTCAGATCATTTACCAGTCCCATTCTGTCTGATCCTGCAACCCTGATCGTAGCCTGAAAAGAGTTCCGTTTACCGGTTGAGCGCCATTTGGCTTTAATAAGCCGGTAAGGATACCGGTCGGTCATCTGTTTGGCATTCGGACAGGTCAATCTGTGGATCTTAATGCCTTCGCGGATGGTCACAAATCCAAATATATCGTCTCCAAAAATCGGATTGCAGCAAGATGCCAGCTTGTAAATGACATTTTTCAGGTCATTGTCGATCACTAAAAAATCATCCCCCGAATCGAACGACAGCTCCTTAATTTCTGAAGGTGCAAAGATCTCAGAAAGACGCTCCTTGGGACTCTCCTCCTCATGTACTGTGATGACCTCCTTTATTCCCAGCGGATCGATTTTGCCGGTTGAGATATGGAAATACAGTTCCGTAGCAAGTTTTAGCTTGTAGTGTTTAAGCAGATCGCGGATCACCTGATCGTTTAATTCAATTTTCCAGTTCTTAAACTTTCGGTGGAGAATCTCCTTGCCATTTTCAGACTCCCGTTTCTGCTCCTCATTCAGACTGGCCTTGATACGGGATTTGGCTTTTGTCGTAATGACAAAGTCTAGCCAGTCGAGCTTTGGCTTCTGGTTATTTGAAGTTTCGACGGTAGGCTGGTCGCCGTTCTTTAACTGATATTTCAGTGTTACCAGTTTTCCGTTTACTTTACCTCCCACACAATGGTCGCCGATGTGTGAGTGAATTTCGTAGGCAAAGTCCAGCAATGTTGCACCTGCCCGCAGTTTGATCAGGTCTCCTTTCGGTGTGAAGACAAATATCTCATCGTCGTAGATATTGACTTTGAAATCTTCGATGAAATCTGCCGGACTCAGCAGCGGATTTTCGAGGATCTCCCGGATGTTTTTCAACCATTCGTCCAGCTCCTTCCCACCAGCTTTGCCCTCTTTGTAACGCCAATGAGAGGCAAGTCCGTTTTCGGCTACATCGTCCATTCGCCGGGTACGAATCTGTACTTCCACCCATTTTTTATCCGGGCCAAGCACGGTAGTATGCAGCGATTCATACCCATTCGATTTGGGGAAAGTGATCCAGTCTCTGAGTCGCTCCGGATTGGAAAGATATTCTTCAGTGACCACCGAAAACACCTGCCAGCATTCGGCCTTCTCATTTTCGGGCTTAGAATTCAATATGACCCGAATGGCAAAAAGATCGTACACCTCATGAAAATCGACCTCCTGCTTTTTCATCTTGCTCCAGATGGAAAAAATCGATTTGGTACGGGCTTTCATTTCGAAATCAAAGCCCCTGCTTTTTAATTTTTTCTCAATAGGCTTGACGAAGGCAGAAACAAAATTGGCTCTTTCGACTGTTGTCTCCTGCAATTTTTCAACGATGTGCCGGTATTCTTCAGGATGCAGATATTTCAACGAGAGATCCTGCAGTTCCGAATTAATTTTGTACAATCCCAGTCGGTGTGCCAGCGGCGCATAAAGGTGCCACGAATCGATGGATATGCGCTGCTGAAGTTGAACCGGCAGATTGTCAAGTGTGCGCATATCCTGCAGCTGGTCTGCTATTTTGATCAGGATGACGCGTACATCGCCCGAGAGTGCCATCATCAGCCGCCTGAAATTCTCACTGTGAATGGCAATATTCTCAGTATTCAGGGAGTTAATTTTGATGATACCTTCTAAAATCTCCGCCACTCCGGCCCTATACTTCTTTTTAATTTCGGCGGCAGTAAACAAATTTTCAGGTTTCTCAAAAACATTGTGCAACAAGCAGGCGACCAATGAGTCTGTAGAAAGACCCAGTTCCAAAACAGCAATTCGGCCGACAGACATTGAATGCTGCAGGATATATTCCCCATTTTCCCATTTGGATTCTCCCAATGCCAAAATAGCATGATCCATGGCATTTTGCACCATGGGGAGATCGGCCTCAGGAATCTGAATCCTGCAATCGTTCATCAGAGTCTTGTAATTCGCTAAAATTGTATCGATACCTGAAGATTCCATGGTTCAATATTAAACTAACTCAAAAGTTCTAAATCCCCAAAAAACCGGGGAAGGTGAAAATCAGGTTTCGGAGAGGTAATGCTGCTCCAGGAAAGGAAATGAGGTTTCAAAGTCTTGTCACCACATTTATAGAAATTTGCCTTAAAAACATTGCCCGGTTTTAATCCTATCAAATCCAGAGGAATAGCTACCATCAATTCCCAATCAAAACAGTCACCTTCCTCGGGCTTTTCCTGCTTTATTATACCCGGGAACCGCAATATTTGTTTCATCTGTTCCCGGCTTAGCTTCTCCCTGTGTGATTTGGTTCCAATGGCAGACAGACACACACCCAAGACATTGAATTCAAAGTTTTGATAGACAATATCCAATTGATTTTCAGCATTAATGTCGATGTCGCGGCAAATGAAGAACTCCACGCAAGAATCTTGCCAGACCGGTTGTTGATCGATGGTGGAAATGGCTCTGAAATAGTCCCCTTTTACCTCATAAAAAAGCCACAAATATACTTTTGAATATCCGGCACGGATTTGAACTTTAGGTTGGAAAGGATATTCCTTCCAGTTCACTTTGTCGATCGTCGCTGAAGCACCTACCCTTTTCAATTCATTGGCTAAATCATGGTAATCTGAAAGTAAAGGTTCTCCCAGATAGGGGATTAGCAATTTTTGCCTGGCTAAATTGTTCATATCCGGCTTGTGAATTATTGTGAGAGTAATATTAATTCAAAAAGGCATCAAAAAAAAATGCTATTTTTAGATACAATTTACGCCATTCTTTATGATCCGCAAATGGGCAATTCGTCTTTTGATTTTTCTAGCCATCGTGGGGCTTGCATTCTTCATTTTCGTCCTGTGGATCAACCTGGAAGTTACCAAAATTGGCAAGCAATACTCCTATGACTCGGTCAATTCTATCCCGCACAACCATTGTGCTGTCGTTCTGGGAACCAACAAATATATTTCAACGGGTAAGGTAAACCTATATTATTCTTATCGAATTCAGTCGGCTATTCTTCTTTATAAAAGTAAAAAGATCGACTACATTATTGTCAGCGGTGACAATAAATACAAGAGCTACAACGAGCCGGTCTCCATGTTCAATGACCTGGTCGAAGCTGGAATTCCTAAAGACGATATCATTCTGGATTATGCCGGATTCCGCACCCTCGACTCTGTTGTTCGTTGCTTTATGGTTTTTGGTCAGCATCAGTTTACCGTTATTTCACAGCCGTTTCACAACCATAGAGCCGTTTTTCTCGGAAGAAAGAGAGGATTGGATGTGATCGCCTATAATGCTGCGGATATGAATGGAAGGCCCTCCATTAAGGTGATTCTGAGAGAAATCGGGGCCAGGGTTTTACTGGCATATGATCTGTTAGCCGGCACTCAGCCACATTTTCTGGGAGAACAAATTAAGATCCCGGATTAAATAAATGTAGAAATTGAGAAATGTGGAAATGTGGAAATGTGGAAATGTGGAAATTATCTCATTTTCTGCATCAATCTTATCAGGAGTAGCGAGGAAGAGGAGAGTTGAGAGTGAAAAACGAACAGTGAACAGTGGAAGATGGGAGGGTGAGCGCTGAGAAGATGAAGGGTGGGAGATTATGGGTGGCCTGCGTCCGCCCATTGTAAAAACCCACCGGTCCCCGAGCGATTTGCAGGTCCCCGAGCGTAGTCGAGGGGTGGCCGTCCAATCACAATTTTTCAGCCATCAACTCGATATATGCGCCGAATTGATGAGAAGGCAAGGGTGGAGTGAGTGGAAGGAAACCACTGACAATTTTATTGTCCTTCATGACCAATGGCTTGTCTGCTTCCTGTTTTTGGCAGAACGCCTGAAAGTTGGTCGTTTGAGAGTAGTAGATCTGCAAAAATCCTTGAGATCCGACAGTAAGCTTTTCCTGCAGTTTCAAAGCAATGGCACCCATCGTGAACCTTCCGTTTATCTCTACCAAGGGATGAAATTTCAATGCACCGGATGCAGTTTTGTAAATTAGTGCATCCACTCCAAGCCAGCCTTCATAATCTACTGCATATTCACTTTCAGACAATGCCTTCTGCAAAAGAGCAATGACCTCATCATTGTGCTCATCAAGAAATCCGGCGATTTCCAGGGATGTATCCGGATTATCAGTTAGCAAATTACGCAGATATCTTCCCTTGGAATCTGTTTCAAAAAAAGTTCGCCCTTTGTACGTGATACGGCCAGCCATTGAATAGAACTGATAGGAAATATCCAGTACTTTGTCGTGCCAGGGTTCCACGGTAACAAATCCCTGTTGCTGGAGCATGCCACTCAGTACTTCATCGTTCTTTTTTTTCGTATCCGGATTTGGGAACACCAGCAGACCGCGACCCGAGGAACTCCATGGTGTCTTGACTACGGCTTTTGGGCGATGATTGATTTCAAGATGTACTTGGTCAATTGAGTTGCAAACACCAGGCACATCAAAAGGTTTTGGCAACCAGGGAAATACCTCATTTCCTACAATCTTTTCAAACAGTTTGATTCCAGTTCTCCGGCTGTATAGATCCTTATGTGCCTCTTTCCAACAAGCAACAGGCGAGCGTTTGAAATCATCTCCGTAAAAGGGCAATACCTCCTTAAACAGTTGATAGACGGCTGGGCTCCATCCCCAGGGGAAAAGGCGACCTTTCGGGTTTGATAGCCATTCTGTATCTGCAAATGCCCTTTCCAGACTGAGAATTTCCGGCAAGCGAAATCCCAATTCTTTCAATCTGGAAGTAAAAGCTGAATCGACAGTACCCTGAACCAATACCTGATCCTTTTCGGTTGCCAGCCAGGCAGACAGGCAGCCAAGGTCTGACTCGAACTTCCGCAGCCTGGCAGGTGCGGTATAGTAGGGAGATCCATTGGCAATGGCAGGCTCGCAGGTTGGGTTGAAGAAGTAGATATCAGGAAACATGTGTTAATGTGCTAATGT
>CAIRSO010000376.1 GCA_903881215.1 uncultured Bacteroidia bacterium | reverse complement strand
CTGCTTTTTGAGGTTGAAGGTAATTTAAAAGGGCAGTCTCGGATTGAAAAAACTAAAAATATAGTGAAAATAGTTATGTCTCACTTCAAGGCAAAGTATTGCCAAATGGGAATCCGCTTGATACAGTTGGTAATGAATGTCAATTCAATACACCATGGCTGCAATTAGTATATGCTAACCAAAAATCCCCCAAAGGCACCATCCTTTTGCTTCCCAGAGGCAATTATGAACTTTCAAACCTAAAAAATGAAGGCGAACCAATGGCCGGATTTTTAAATGCGGAAGGGAACAGACCCAATTTCTCAAAAAGATGGAGGCTGGGAAAATGGAAGGACCGTCTTTGGAAAAAGGGCTCGGCCGTCAGTTTTTCGGATTGATCCGAAGCCACTCCTTGCAGGGTTTTTATGGAAGTCCGCGCCACGGCGGTAATAAAAACAATGTCAGTTATAAAATACTGAAACTCGATTATCCGGTAATTATCAGACAAAACCGCTACAAGATCTAAAAAGATGGAAAATAAACATGTAAATGCCATCGTTGTCGGTGCAGGTGCCGGAGGTGGGGTAGTAGCCAAGGAGTTAAGTGTTGCCGGACTCACAGTTGTTCTTTTCGAACGCGGAAGATGGGCCACTTACGATGACACCGATAAGGATGAATTGATCTCTCAGCGAACGACAGTTCTTGGAAATGCCTACGGACCAGATGATCAGCGGTATCGAAGGGTCATTGCATACGCGGATGGCATTACAAAAACAGTTCTGCCCAGCGAAGGGGGGTACAATAATGTCGCCGCTTGTGTGGGCTCAGGTACAGTAAGTTATGGAGCCATGGCCTGGCGGTACATGCAGGAAGACTTTAAACTCAAAACGATTTATGGCCATGTTGAAGGATCAACTCTGGAAGACTGGCCCTTTACCTATGAAGAGCTGGAACCTTGCTACGAAAAAGCAGAGTGGGAGATAGGTGTTTCGGGAGATGACACACAGAATCCGTTTGCCCCACCACGCTGGAAACCACATCCCATGCCTCCATTCTCGCACAACAAAGAGGCAAGGCTGTTGTACGATTGTCAGGCTTCAGACACTGGAAGGACATTGAAGGCTGTAAATTAATGTCCGAAAAGGCGGAATTATGGCTAAAAGAAGCCGGTGCAGTATTTACCTGGCAAAATGTAGGTGGTGGCAAAGGTTTAAGCGGAGGCCAACACCAGGCCGGAACCTGCCGGATGGGCAACGATCCTCAAACCTCTGTCACAGATAAATATGGCAGAGTTCATGCCGTTCCAAACCTCTTTGTGGCAGATGGGAGCCTTCACGTCAGCAATGGTGGTTTAAATCCTGCCCTGACTCAATCATCTTGAAAATAAAAGTGGAGAAAACATTCGGTTAAGTGAGGAACAGTTGCTTGAAGTAATGACCAATTGCCAGAAATGCCATACTGCTGAATTTGTTCCGATCGTTCGTTTATGTGATTGAAATATGGTATCTTAGAGTAAATTGTGTTTTTAATTCCTTCAGAACAATCCCAAAGGTAGGTTAATAGTAGAAATATTTATATTGATTTAATCTTGCCGACAGAATTTATTTTATCTTTACACCAACAAATCGCAAATGAAATCAAGCGAATTGACCAAGCTCATTTTAAGAAATGGGTGGAAGACTGTACGACAAAGTGGAAGCCATATTATTTATGAAAAAAATGGTGTCCACTATACTGCAACTTTTCATGGGAGTAAGGAAGTTGGCAAAGGATTGGAAATGAAGATTATAAAGGAAATGCGATTAAGATAGTCCAAAACTTAAATTTTATGCAATCGATAGAAGCAATTATTGAAAGAGCGAAAGATGGAACCTTCAGTGTTTACTGTATTTCTGAGATGTTTTCAGGAATGGGAAATTCGGCTGAAGCTGCAAAAGCGGATATGCGCCAACAGATGGATTTTTATAAAAAGACAGCCATTGAAGACAATTTTTCTTATCCTGATTTTCTAAATGAAGATTTTGAGATTGTTTACAAATTTGATGCAGAAAGTTTATTAGAATATTATTCAGGAATTTTATCTCTTGCTGGCCTGGAAAAGATTACCGGAATACATCAAAAACAATTATGGAATTATTTGCACAGGAAATCAAAACCGCGTAAAGCACAAGTAGAAAAAATTGAGAAAGGATTACATGCAT
>CAIRSO010000375.1 GCA_903881215.1 uncultured Bacteroidia bacterium | reverse complement strand
TCAGGTCACCGGGACTGAAATATTGTCGCGTCCCCTCTCTTTTATTGTCGAAACCAAGGACGGAATTGAACAATTTTTGTTGCCGGAAGATTTTAAGTTATTGAAAAATGAACCTGGCGTTATGAGCGGGGCATGGAAAAATCATTCAAAAGATATTGAAATGACGGGTGTCGGCATAGTTGAATCAGACGGTTACATCAACTATAAAATTCAATTAAAGGCGTTGAATGATATCAATTTAAATGATGTCCGGCTTGAAATACCATTTGTGGCTGATATTGCTCAGTATGCGATGGGAATGGGATTACCCGGAACAATCGTTCCAAAGAAGTATCAAACCAAATGGAAAGGTCCATATGATAGTTTCTGGATTGGAAATACTCATTCAGGAATATGGTGTGAACTCAGGGGTGGAACTTATAATGGACCATTACTGAATCTTTATCATCCGTCTCCTCCTGGCTCATGGTTTAACAACGACAATGGTGGCTTCAGAATTCAAAAAGAGGCGAACGAAACAAAAGCAATTATTTACAGTGGAATACGGGAATTAAAGGCCGGCCAAAACGTCGAATTTGAGTGGTCTTTGTTATTAACCCCAGTTAAAAAGATCAATTACCAAAGCCAGTTTACCGACAGGTATTATCACAATGGCATCAACCCGATGCCTTCAGATGCTGATCTTGCAAGTGGAATTAAAATAGTAAACCTGCACCAGGGTAATAACTACAACCCCCACATCAATTACCCTTTTATTGAAGTGGATTCAATGAAATGGTTTGTCAAACAATTGCACAACAAAGGAGAGAAGGTGAAAATTTATTATACGATTCGCGAACTTACAAATTATACTACTGAAATATGGGCTTTGAGAAGTCTTGGTAATGAAATACTTGGCAATGGTGGCGGAGGGGGTTATCCGTGGTTGCGCGAACACCTGATCGATGGGTACATGCCACAATGGTACCAGTATTTTCCGGATAAAAGTGCTGATGCATCAATTGTCAATGCCCCCGGCGATTCGCGATGGTACAATTATTATATTGAAGGGCTGGCATGGCTGGTCAAAAATGTTGATATTGACGGGCTTTACCTTGACGATGTATCTTATGACCGAAGAACAGTAAAACGAATCAGAAAGGTATTAGACAACGAAAAACCTGGCTGCCTGCTTGACCTTCACTCTAACACAGGTTTTTCAAAAGGACCAGCCAACCAATACACAGAGTATTTCCCCTATATCAATAAAATCTGGTTTGGAGAAAGCTTTCTCTACGATAATATGCCACCTGAAAACTGGCTTGTTGAAGTATCTGGAATCCCGTTCGGGTTAATGGGCGATATGCTTCATGGTGGTGGAAACCGATGGAGAGGGATGGTTTATGGAATGACAGTGCGCCATCCCTGGACAACAGAAGGTGTAACTTGTGACCCACGCCCTGTATGGAAAATATGGGATGAATTCGGAATTGAATCTTCATCCATGAAAGGCTACTGGGAAAAAGATTGTCCTGTGAGGACAAGTCATCCTGACATATATGCTACCGTTTATCAAAAAGCGGGTGGATCGTTGATTTCTGTTGCAAGTTGGGCTGATAAAAAAATCAAATTTTCATTTCAATATGATTGGAAAGCGCTTCGGATTGATCCTGAGAAGGCAATTCTTATCGCCCCTGACGTAAAAGATTTCCAGGAATCGAACGTTTTCAATATAGGCGATTCAATCTCAATTGAACC
>CAIRSO010000374.1 GCA_903881215.1 uncultured Bacteroidia bacterium | reverse complement strand
TGCGATTAAGCAGGACTTTTTTTTATTGTAACTTTGACTTACTCTGCTGCTACTTCTAATACTTCCACCTTCAAAGGCAAAACGCTGACGAACGATTTCGCGTTGGTCTTCTTTTTGAAGGCGACTGTACCATCGATCAAGGCGAAAAGCGTATGATCTTTGCCTATACCGACATTTGCGCCTGGATTGTGAACGGTTCCACGCTGGCGGACCAGAATGTTACCTGCTTTGGCTGCTTGTCCGCCAAAAATTTTTACTCCAAGACGTTTGCTTTCTGATTCGCGGCCGTTCTTCGAACTACCCGCCCCTTTTTTATGTGCCATGGTAAATTGTTTTTAGAGGGTTACGCTACTATTTCGTTGATAACAATCTGTGAGAAGAACTGACGGTGACCGTTTTTCTTCCTGTAGCCTTTACGGCGTTTCTTTTTGAAAACAATAACTTTCTCCCCTTTCAGGTGCGAAAGAACTGTTGCATTCACTTTTGCGCCTTCAACAACAGGTGTTCCGACGGTAATTACCCCTTCATTGTCGACCAATAATACTTTTTCGAAAGTTACCTCTGTCCCCACTTCGTTCGGAAGGCGGTGAACATAAACTTTCCTTGTGTTTTCCACCTTGAACTGCTGTCCGGCGATTTCTACAATTGCGTACATGTTTACAATTTAAATATTTGGGCCCGGCAGGCGGGCTAAACTCTCCTCTTTTTTAGCCTGCGCGAACTATTTCGGACTGCAAAATTAATAAAAAAACTAATATTTTAGCCTCCAGCTAAAATATTAGTTTTTTTTCAACAAATCCCTGATCTCAGTGAGCAGCAGCTCCTCTTTCGATGGTGCTGGTGGTTCGACAGGTGCAGCGGGCACTTCATTCTTTTTCATGAAACGATTCATCATCTTAACCATCATAAAAATAGCGAAGGCAATGATCACAAAATCGACCGTCACCTGAATGAAATTTCCATAGTTAAGACTTGCTCCTTGCGCCACGACTTTGCCGCCCGAAATAACCGGTTCACTCAACTGTATTTTGAAGGAGGTGAAATCCGTTCCACCCAGGATCATTCCAAGCGGAGGCAACAGCACATCCGATACAAACGAGGTAATGATCTTGCCGAAAGCGGACCCAATAATGATACCCACTGCCATATCCACGACATTTCCGCGCATGGCAAACTCTTTGAATTCTTTTCCGATACTCATGATGTAAAAATTTGAAAATTAAAAAACGATTTGAAAATTTGAAAATGTAAAAATCTGAAAGCAAAATCAATATTTAAAGGTAGCGATCATTTTCAAATCTTCAAATTCCAATAATTTTTTTTATCTCATTCAACTTATTAAGCGCTTCTAAAGGAGACATCCGGTTGATATCCAGGTTCTTTATCTCATCCCGTATCTGCTTGAGCACCGGATCATCCAACTGAAAGATGCTAAGCTGGTAACCTTCCCTGTTTTGGGCCAGATCGCCAACAGGCTTAACAGGATACTCTTTCCTGTTGCTTTTCTCCATCTGCGCCAGAATATCTTCTGCCCTGGCCACCACACTCCTTGGCATTCCGGCCATCTGCGCCACATGAATACCGAAACTGTGGTTACTTCCACCCGGTACAAGTTTTCGCAAAAATATGATGTTTTTTCCCATTTCCTTGATCGAGACGTTGAAATTCCGGATCCGGCTAAATGATTTCTCCATCTCGTTTAATTCATGGTAATGGGTGGCAAACAGCGTCTTGGCTTTTGTCCTGGGATGTTCATGGATGTATTCGACGATCGACCAGGCTATCGAAATGCCATCATAAGTGCTGGTACCCCGGCCCAATTCGTCAAAAAGGATCAGGCTGCGGTCCGAAAGATTGTTCAGGATACTGGCAGCCTCCGTCATCTCTACCATAAAGGTGGATTCGCCCGACGAAATATTATCCGATGCCCCTACCCTGGTGAAAATTTTATCGATGTATCCGATGCTGGCAGCCTCGGCCGGCACGTAAGATCCCATCTGTGCCAGCAGCACAATTAATGCCGTCTGCCTCAGTAGTGCCGACTTACCGGCCATATTCGGTCCGGTGACCATGATGATCTGCTGTTCGGTGTTGTCAAGGGTCAGGTCGTTGGCAATGTATTTTTCACCTACCGGAAGCTGCTGCTCAATCACGGGATGACGTCCACCCTTGATTTCCAGCAGGTCGCTGTCGTTCACGTCCGGACAATTGTACTTCTGCTGAACCGCCACATTGGCGAATGATAGCAAACAGTCAATCTGGGCTGTTAGATTGGAATTCAGCTGAATTGCCTGGTAATATTCTGTCAACGAATTGATTAAATCATTGAAAAGGGAAGTCTCCAAAGCCAGAATCCGTTCTTCCGCCCCCAATATTTTGGTTTCATATTCTTTCAGCTCTTCAGTAATGTACCTTTCGGCATTGACAAGTGTCTGCTTCCTGATCCATTCGGCGGGAACCTTGTCTTTGTGCATGTTCCTCACTTCGATAAAGTAGCCGAATACGTTGTTGTAAGCCACTTTCAGCGAAGATATACCTGTACGGATGCTCTCACGTTCCTGCAATTTTCGCAGATAATCTTTGCCTGAGAAAGCCAACGACCGCAGTTCATCCAGCTCCTCTGAAACACCCGGTGCAATGGCATTGCCTTTGACCAGCATCACCGGAGGTTCAGCCACAAGTTCCCTTCCAATTCGTTCGCAGAGGATATGACATGGATTGAGTTGCTCGGCATACCTTACCAGGATATTGTTCTCCGAAGTTTCGCAGTATTCTTTGAGTTTGGCTATGGCCAAAAGAGAATTTTTGAGTTGAACCATCTCACGTGGATTAATCCTACCGGTGGATGCTTTGGAGATGATGCGTTCAATGTCTCCGACCAGGTGAAGCTCAGCTTCAATATTTTCCCGTAATTCTGAATTTGACACGAATCGTCCCACCACTTCCTGACGTTCACGAATCTTATTCACATCTTTCAACGGTAGTGCCATCCAGCGTTTCAGCAACCTGGCGCCCATCGGTGAAATGGTACGGTCGATCACCTGGATCAGCGTTTTAGCCCCCTCGTTGATTGTATGAAATAGTTCCAGATTCCGTATTGTGAACCGGTCGAGCCAAACATATTGGTCCTCTTCAATCCGCGAAAGGGCAGTAATATGGCTGACCTGCTTGTGCTGTGTCACATCCAGATAATAGAGGATGGCACCGCTGGCGATAATCCCCAGTTCGAGATTGCTCACTCCGAATCCTTTCAGGTTAAGGGTTTCAAAATGACGCAGCAACCGGTCGTTGGCCGCGTCGAAGGTATAGACCCAGTCGTCGAGTTTGTAAGTGTAAAATTTGGGACCAAACAATTCGGTAAAAAGTTTCTCTTTCCCTTTTTGAAACAGCACCTCTTTGGGTTGAAAACTGTGCAGCAACTTATCGATGTGTTCGAAAGTGCCTTCAGCAGTTATAAATTCACCGGTAGAGATATCCAGAAAGGACACTCCGGCACTGGTTTTTTCGATGTGTACCGATGCCAGGAAATTGTTCTCTCTATGTTCAAGGACATTGTCATTGATTGAAACTCCAGGCGTGACCAGTTCAGTAATCCCACGTTTGACAATGGTTTTGGTTAGCTTGGGATCTTCCAGCTGCTCGCAGATCGCCACGCGCTGACCTGCTCTGACCAGCTTGGGTAAATAAGTATCCAGCGCGTGGTAGGGAAATCCCGCCAGCTCGACAAAGCTGGCCGATCCGTTGGCACGGCGCGTAAGAGTGATGCCGCATATTTCGGCTGCTTTGATCGCATCCTCCCCAAATGTCTCGTAAAAATCGCCTACCCGAAATAGCAAAACGGCATCAGGATATTTGTTCTTGACGGCATAATATTGCTTCATCAGCGGTGTTTCAACGTATTTATTGGGGGATGTTGTCAATTTTATGAACTTTTTTGAATGATCAGGTAAATATAGGGAATTCACAGAAACGGGTCAACAAATCTTTCCATACCGCGTAGCGGTTAAAGTATTGTAGTAGTGGTAAAATGAAATCAAATCTTTCCATACCGCGTAGCGGTTAAAGTATTGTAGTAGTGGTAAAATGAAATCAAATCTTTCCATACCGCGTAGCGGTTAAAGTATTGTAGAATATTTGAAGCGGTTAAAAAAATGTCAATCAAAGAATTCGAATAAATATTGATTTTCAAATTTAATTTCATATCGATCCAGGAATTCAAGGTATTCCTCTCTAAATGAGCTTTTTTGATGGTGTTCTTCTTGATTTTTTATGTAATCGAACACATGGCTAATTTGAGAATGCCCGTATGAAAAACCTCCGTAACCCTCCTGCCATTCAAATTTACCCAAAATGAGTCTTTTCTCATTTATCAAAATTGATGAACTTCTTTTTATTTCTTTAACAGTATCAGAAATGGAAATTTTCGGATTAAGACCTAAAAAGATGTGAACATGATCGACAGTACCGTTGACAATGATAGATTTGTGTCCGAGATTTGTTGAAATGCCACTCAAATACTCAAAAATTCGTGGCCGAATATTTGCTGTCAATAAGCATTCTCTATGTTTCGGACAAAAAACTAATTGAATGTAGATTTGGGTGAACGATCCTGGTTTCATAATGTGGTTTTAAAACATGTGATTCAATCAACTTTAATGCAATACTGTAACCGCTACGCGGTAATGATTCATTTGCGCATATTCATTTTCTACAATACTACAATACTTTAACCGCTACGCGGTAAGGGATGATAATAGAAATTGCAGAACACAAATTATGCCTTACCGCGTAGCGGTTAAAGTATTGTAGCTGATTAGGGTCCCGGTCCGCATTAATAATATCAAACAAAGCGGAACCACCAGCCAATGAAATGTTTGGGGTAGGAAATACATCGATATGAGAAATAGGATGAGGAGTACTGAAGTCAGTCGAACATACCAGTTCAATTTCGGCCGCATGGCCGGAAATATCCAGAGAATACCCAGGAGAAAGAGGAGCGGACAAGCCCAAATGAGGTTAAGATTCCATTTTGTGGAGGGCATCACGGAAATGAACGTGGTGAAATAGAGGATCAATCCAGCCACCCCAAAAATCAGGAACACCGTCACATCCAGCCAGACAAATCTTTGTCTTTTCTTTCGTTCCAATAGGGTCAACGCTAAGACTGCAAAGAAAAAAAGTGAAATCACCACCGCCGGAGAGGACAGCGAGAAGGTGTGAACAAAAGCAGGTGCATCAAAAATTACCACTGCTGCCCCTGTCAATGGAGAAGAAACACCATCCCTTATAACCAAATTTCCATTCACATTAGGCATATCAACACCTGTTGACGGAGAAGGAACTTTATCCCTTACCACTACAGCTTTTGAAAGGTCATCCCCAAGATAATCAGGCAAAAACATCTTTTGGGAAAAGGTAGTGATTTTGTCGGTTGGCAATCCCAAAGCCAGCTTGATTCCGAAACCACTCCAGCTATTATCCTGCACGTAAAGATCGATCATATCCCTGAATGACATTCGTTTATCACCGGAAGTGTCGTATTTGACTTTCCCGCCAACGGCCTTTTCAATTTGATCACGTAGTCTTGTGGCGCAGTTGTCTTCAAAGTGGGAGTAGCGGTAAACGCGGTTTTCGGGTTTGTAATTTTCGACCAAAGCTTCGTAAAGAGACTCCCTTTCTGCAGGAGTAAGCAGCAGTTCATATTCGATCACCTTGCGCTTTTCTTCGTTGAATTCCTTCATAAAAGAGCTCATTCGCTGTACTGCAATCTCATAGTCAGTTTCGCCTTTGGCAAATCGCCAAATAAAATGTGGCGCCTCAAAGCTGAAGGCTCCATAGTGGAACACAATGTCCTTTTCGTACAAAGGATCGGTTACCCGGATGGCAGCATGACCAAAATAGGAGTAAATCTCGTCTCCCGGTGCACATATCAGCAGGCTTACCCTGGAGGAGGGCGACAAGGGCTGCGGGAAGCCGGAAATCGACAATAGAATAAATGTCAGGGTGAAAAGAAATATTTTACGCATCCTTAAATTTTGCGGGATTGTTAGAATAGAAATGGCTCAATAATAACTGAATGGACGAAATACTCTTAACGCCAGTATGCCACGATCGCACCCATTATCATGAATGCTACAATGTCGAATCCTGCATGAAGAAGAAAGAGTTTAACCGGCTTATTTTCAAACAATACATCAGTCAATTTTGACATGGAGATCCAGAAAACAGCGATGCAGGCACCAATGATGGCGCCAAAAGGTGCATTTGGATTTGGACCAAGTACCATGGAAATCACAAATGAGGCAATGGCTGCCGAGAGGAATGACAACAGCGTAATCATCCACATTGGTTTGTTCGTTTTCAAATCTTTGTCCGTAAACCCATTTAACTCCATCCATTGTTTGCCAAATAACAAAGGGGAATACCAGAGCATACCAAGAATCAGGTATGAGATGCCGGCCAAAAGGACGGACCATAAATTTACTTTGGCAAAAGATGCTAACATTTCCATATTTCGAATGAATTATTATCAGATTGATTTTTGACCAATATACAATAAAAATATCTGAATTGTTTTAAGAGTTTTCAACTCGTAAAACAATTCAGATAGAACTCATCAGTCAACACTGCAAACTCCTCAGAATACTTTTTTATGTCTTCAAGAATAACCAACTCTCCTATTTCAGGATATGCTTTCGACATGGAAAACTCCAGCATAACCCTTTTCGGTGACTTTCCCGTCTTCGGAATAACCGTGGTTTTGCGGCATAGGTACAAGCCTTCCAACCTGGCTGTTTCCCGAAAATCATCACATGCATCGATAGGGATAATCACCGCCAATCGACCCGGAACATTTAGTAATTTCCTGGCGCCAGCTATCAATTGCTCAAAGGAAAGCGACACATCATGGCGTGCCACAGTAGAGGCACTGTCGGACGATTTCAGCGATTTCCGGAAAAAAGGAGGATTGCAAACGATAAGGTCATACCGGACAGGATGAGAATCCTGGAATTCATTGAAATCAGCAGCGTATAGTTGTATCCTCTCCGACCAGGGTGAGTTTCGGAAGTTGAGTTGAGCATCCAGACAGGAGGCTTCATCGATCTCAATAGCCGAAATATCAGCATCTGTCCTCTGAGCCAGCATCAATGCAATCAAACCAGTTCCGGTGCCAACATCCAGGATACTATGGGCATCTGCAACATTGCACCAGGCCCCCAGCAGCACCCCATCCGTACCCACCTTTAGGGCAGATCTTTGTTGCTCGATGCGAAATTGCTTGAATTGGAACCAGGTGTTGCTCATAAGAAGTGTGGAGTACTTAGAGTTTGGAGTACTTAAAGTTTGCTGTACTTAATGATTGGAGTAATTAAAGTTTGCCGAACTTGCAGTGTGGAGTACTTAGAGTTTGGAGTACTTAGAGTTTGGAGTACTTAGAGTTTGGAGTACTTAAAGTTGGGAGTTGAGTGAACTCTAAGTACTTTAAGTATTCTAAGTACTCTAAGTACTCTAAGTACTCTAAGTACTTCCCCCGCTAAATATGCATCCATCCCTCAACTGTATCATCCTATCCGTCATCCCCGCAAAATGATCGTCGTGGGTGACAATGACAAAGGTATGGCCAAATTTTTCGCGGAGGGAGAAGAATAGCCGGTAGAGTTCTTCCTGGTTTTGAGAATCGAGATTGCCGGAAGGTTCATCAGCCAAAATCACAGAAGGATTGTTGATGAGTGCTCTGGCAATGGCCACCCTTTGCTTCTCTCCGCCCGACAATTGCGAAGGCTTATGCTGTTTCCGTGGTAGCAGATCCAGTATTTGCAGAAGTTCATCAGCTCTCTTTTCGACAGCAGATTTTTTTGTCCCGGCGATAAAACCCGGGATGCAGACATTTTCGAAGGCAGTAAATTCAGGGAGAAGGTGGTGAAACTGAAAAACGAAGCCGATCTCTTTGTTCCTAAAACGCGAGAGTTCTTTCTCGGTCAATGAGAACAGATCATTTCCTCGTATCAACACTTTCCCGGAATCGGGTAAAAGCAGGGAACCTAATATCTGTAGCAGTGTAGTCTTTCCAGCTCCGCTTGCCCCCACCACAGAGACAATTTCGTGCTCCTCGACCTTAAGTGAAACACCCTTAAGCACCGGCAGAGTTCCGTACGATTTTGTTATTAGGCTGGCCTCAAGCATATATTAATTGATAATCAGGATACTAATTAAACATTGACACTCTCACCCTCTCATCTTCCCATCTCCTCACGCTCTACGCTCAACTCTAAGTAATCTAAGTACTTGAAGTACTCCAAACTTCCTACTTCAGCTCGTCGTCGATCTTCCGCGTAAAATCACCACTCTTCTTCTCAACTTTATCTTTGAGGTTGGTAAATTCATTTTTAATATCAGAAGTATGATCAGTAATTTCCCGTTTGATATCGTCGGTAGCTTTGTGAAACTCACCGTATAATTTCCCAACTGTTCTGGCAATACCGGGAATTGCATCTGCCCCGAAAAGTATCAGAACAAAAAATACGATAACAAGGATTTCTCCACCACTAAAAAAAAGCAAAGGATGTGACATAAGAATACACTTTTTTGCAAAGATAACAATCCTCAGAAAAATGATTCCTCTTCAGGCATTTTAGCGCAATAAAAAACCCGAAATGATGGTTTCGGGTTTTTTATTGCGTTGAGGATGGTCTATTTCTTAGCGTCCATTTTTTTGTGTTTCATCAACAAAGT
>CAIRSO010000373.1 GCA_903881215.1 uncultured Bacteroidia bacterium | reverse complement strand
GCTTTCAAACGCCAATCTTTGAACGGTTGCAAATCATATCCCAACACAAAATGGTGACTTTTGGTAAAATCTAAGCTTTTGTTGTTGTACTCATAAGTGCCATCGGTCAGTGCGGTTTGAAGAAAATAGACATTCACGGGTTGCATTTGCGAATGTAATCCATATCCCAAACTAAAGCTGGACTTGCTATTCATTTCATATTTTAATCCAAATCGTGGTTCTACCGAAACCGAATTATTCAGCATAAATTGTTGAGCGTGAAGTCCGGCATTCATTGTCATTCTATCGCTAATGCTGTATTTAGCGTGTGCAAACACCTGTGCCAATGCGGTATAACTATCATAATCCCAAGTCTGTTTCCAACTTTCGTTTTCGTCTCTTCGGGTTCTCAAATAGAGATACAAATTCATCACTTCTGCCTGCGCACCCACTTTGACAAACAACCTCGAATTAATTTTTGAATTATAACTTGTCATAAAATTGTAGCCCGTTTTGGTGGTGGTATTTTCCTCCGTATTGTAGGAATTTCCTGTAGAATCAACAGTATATGCCAACTGGTCGGTATTTGAATAATTAAGCCCAATAGTGGAGCTTAAAAATGACTTTTCATTAAGTTGCTTAAAATGTTTTAATCCAAGAATTGCAATTTCGCTGCCTAAAGTATGACCATCTCTGCCGCCACCATAGAGCGTATTTCCACCGCCACTCGAAATGTCAATACTGCTGTTTGCCAAAATGCCAAACAGTGAAAACCGTCCCAATTTTGTATTTCCGCTGTTCAATTTGAACGACAAATCCTGATAAGAAGGCAATGCGGTTGTGCCAATATCAATACCAACTGCTTGTGCTACACCAGCCAATGCATACCGATAGCCAACCAAATACGACGAACCTTTTTCTTTGTTGATAGGACCTTCGGTGGTAGCTTCCAGACCGGTTATTAAACCTGCTTGAATGGTTGTTTCACGTTTTTGGGTATTTCCATTCCGGAAGCCCAAATCGAAAACTCCTGCAACGGCATTGCCATATTCTGCCGGAAAAGCCGAAGTCATAAAGTCGGAGCTTTTCAACAAGTTGGTATTCAGCGCACTCACTGCACCACCGGTTGTACCAACAGCTGCAAAATGGTTGGGGTTAGTTACATTCATTCCGTCGATGCGCCACAAAACACCCACGGGCGAATTGCCACGAATCACTATGTCATTCCGGCTGTCGTCAGGCGCACTCACGCCGGCAAAATTGGCCGCCAAACGGGCAGGGTCGCTTCGTCCGCCTGCATACCTATTCACCTCTTCCACCGAAAACATACGTGCACTAATCGGCGCTAAGTTGTTGATGCATTTATCTTTGGCATTGGCAGTAACCACCACTTCATTGAGCTGTCTTAAATTTTCGTCCATCGTAATATCCAAAATGGTTTCTTTTCCTGAAATTACCACCACATTGGGTATCACCACATCTTTGTAGCCCACATACGAAACTTTAATTTCATATCTGTCGGGCGAAATATCTGCTAAGGTGTAGTTCCCATTGGCATCTGCTGAAGCTCCATTGTTGCTCGTTTTACCAACTATTTGAACAGTAGCACCGGGCAGTGTAACTTGCGAAAGTTTATCCGTGATAGCACCTCGAATATTTTGCTTATTGTTTTGAGCAAAAGAGAGTTGGGATAATAAAAGTGTAAATATTAATAGGTTTATTTTCATGGTTGTGATTTATTTGATATTTCTTACTAATCGTACAAAATTCAATACACGTTCTTCTCCTTGACCTGTACCTATTACCTTTTTGTCGAAGCGTACAGCACCAGCACCATGAAGGTTTTCTCCGAATCCATCTTCAGCCTGACCGAAAGCAACATACCATGCTGAAGGATAAGAACCATTTGCTAATGACATAGCCGAAGTACTTGTCCAATAATAAGGATAGTCAGCCTTTCCACCATCGTTTAGAATACCGGTACAACTGAACAGTGCATTAATTGCCGGGCCT
The DNA here is from genome assembly GCA_903881215.1 of uncultured Bacteroidia bacterium. Lineage (GTDB taxonomy): Bacteria > Bacteroidota > Bacteroidia > Bacteroidales > Prolixibacteraceae > CAINVV01. The sequence continues at coordinate 392 of CAIRSO010000373.1, read as the reverse complement.
ACATTGACTGCGTTGGTGGCATAAGGCGAACGCGTGTAATCCACTAAACTTTGTAGCTCTTTTGTATTGGGCAATCGCCAATCGTTATGACCCAGATAATTGGCTTTATTCTGAGTTTGAGCATAAGCCAAAGCATGTTCCCAATCCATGCCCAAACCGTTGTCGGTTTGTTGCCACATGAGGCCGGTAGCTAAATCGGAAATTGTACCATCGTTGTTGTTTTGAAATAAATTTACGCCATACGCAAGGTTGCCGCGCACACAACGAACAATGTGTTTTGGACCTACGCTGATACTATAGGATTTTATATGTCCGGTGCCAAAATTGACACCAAAAGCAAGTTCTGAGCCAGGTGTTTCCATCGTTGAACTCACATTGCCCAATACGCCAGT
>CAIRSO010000372.1 GCA_903881215.1 uncultured Bacteroidia bacterium | reverse complement strand
TCTCCTTTAAACAGAATCAGCTTCAGAGGGCAGATAATTTTCTCTGATGGTTTTTCCTTGTCTGCGGCATGGTAAATAATTCTGAGTTTCTGATGTTTGATAAGTGAGGTAATCAGAGCATCAAACAAATCATTTTCAAGTGAAAGCAAAGACTGTTCACCTAACTTGAATGCATTGTCCTCCAGTTGCTCATCAAGATCTTCGAACAGATCGTAGTCCGATTGGGAAATATGACCGGTGACTATTTCAGAGAGCTCCTCAAGTCGTTTTCCTTTGTCTGCAAAAAATGGTTGCAGCCGTTTGAGTAGAAAAAAGGCGAGCATGCTGTTACGCTGGATCGGTAGGTTCAGTTTATTTCGTAAGTCAGGTTCGATAAAGTATACCTTTTTGCCATCAATAGTCTCACTTATCACTGATGACCCCGATGTTTCGAAGAGGTCTTTTAGATCGCGTTGTACATTGCGAAGAGTAACATTGTCGGTAGTAGTAAAATGGTTCAAAATATCCTGGACTGAGAATTTTTTCCGTTTATTACGCACAAGGAGAGAATAAATTCTCACCATTCGTTCACCTTTAGGAATTTCAGTCAATGCTGCCATAAAAATTCACCACTCCTGATTTACAATAGTATTACGATATTTAATGACGCGCTCATTATAGTATAGAATAGCAATATAAAAAATGTGATGCTTCAACAATGATTCCTATTAAAATATTGTCTGAATGTGTAGTGTTCATCATACAGCTGGTAAAAATTGTGATCTATTTAAAAAATTCGTTGGAACGACATTATTTGTCGTACTACACAGCTATCTTTTCTAAAAGTTAAATCTTTAAAAGAGGAATTAATGAAACTTTTAGAAATTCAGAAAAGAATTCAAGAATCAGAAACGAGGCTGGAAAAAGTGGTAAAAAAATTAAAAGAATTGAACTCCTCTCTTGAAAGTGACCCAAACAAACCTGATCCAGTCAAATGCTATCCAGTTATTGTGATTAATAATATTCAGGTAGTTATTCATCTATTCACAGCCATAGACTCGGAAAGTTATAAGCTTTTAAAAAAACTATCCGTTTTTATCAATCCTCCTTCACAGGCAATATTGACTGCTCTTGATACCTGTGAACATTTAAATAAAGACAGTAAAAAAATGCAGATGGACTATGAAAAAGAATTGAAAGAGAAAATCAGGATAATCAGAACTGAATTCGATCCTGCAATTGATTCTGCACTTAAAAAAGGGCAATCTGTTACATTCAACAAATTAAATGAAGAGTGTAGAAAAAAAAGACAGGAGATGGAACAATCTCTTAAAGGCGAATTGGAGAAACATATAGTAGAAAGTCAAAGGAAAAAAGTAAAACTAGAAAAACAATTAACAGAAGAATTATCAGAAATTGAATTCCATGAGCCTCTGATTGAATTGCGATTTAACAATCTTATTATCGAATTTATTCAGGCAGTAAAAATGCTACCGGAAATAGCTCCATTCAATAAAGATTTTTTATCGGAGACTTACATAAACGTAAGGATCGGTTGAATGATAAAAACAACAACAATATTGAGAAAAGACAACAAGATGAAATTCAGATACCAGAATTATGAGAAAATCTGGTATGATGAAAAACAGGGTTTCTTATATTTCAATTTCAATAACTCTTGGGAATCTGCTTTACGTATAGGTGATTGGAATAAGCATCTTAATGTTTACAGGTACTCACAGGACTGCCAGTGGATATTGGATG
>CAIRSO010000371.1 GCA_903881215.1 uncultured Bacteroidia bacterium | reverse complement strand
GGCCATCTTTTCAGTATCAGTGACAAAATAAGGAGAAATGTAACCACGGTCGAACTGCATACCTTCAACAACTTCCACGTAAGTGTCAGTTCCTTTGGCTTCTTCAACAGTGATAACACCTTCTTTATTTACTTTTTGCATAGCTTCTGCAATCAGTTTACCGATTTCAGAATCGTTGTTGGCCGAAACACGAGCAACTTGTTCGATTTTGTCGTAATCGTTGCCAACATTGATAGCCTGACCTTTTAAGTGGGCCACAACTTTGATGACCGCTTTGTCAATACCGCGTTTCAGATCCATTGGGTTGGCTCCTGCAGTAACGTTTTTCAGTCCGACAGTGATAATAGATTGGGCAAGTACTGTCGCAGTTGTTGTTCCGTCACCAGCGTCGTCGCCGGTTTTTGAAGCAACTTCTTTTACCAGATGAGAACCAATGTTTGCATAAGGATCAGCAAGATCAATCTCTTTTGCAACAGTTACGCCGTCTTTGGTTACGAGTGGAGCACCGAATTTTTTCTCGATGATCACATTACGTCCCTTAGGCCCGAGGGTAACTTTTACTGCATCGGCCAATTGGTCGACACCTTTTTTCAACAGCTCGCGAGCTTCGATATTGAATTTAATTTCTTTAGCCATTTCGAATAAATTTTATGTTTTGACAATCAATTAATTAAGCGACGAAAAGAACGTCTGTCTGGTTAACAAGCAGGTAATCTTTTCCGTCGATGGTAAGTTCTGTGCCGGAATATTTTCCAAAGAAGACTACATCACCGACTTTAACTTCCATCACTTCATCTTTTTTAGCACTACCAACCAGGACAACTTTCCCGGAGAGTGGTTTTTCTTTCGCTGAATCAGGAATGATGATACCACCAGCTGTTTTTTTCTCTGCTTCCTGCGGCTCGATCAATACTTTGCCGGCAAGGATTTTACCTTTAAGTTCTGCCATTTTTTAAAAATTTATTAAAGTAATTATGTGTGAATAATATTTTTTATAACTCAAACCTATCAGATTTTGTGCCAAAAGAGAGATGAGTCATTTCAAATCCTTTTTCAGACAAAATTTCACCGAATTAATGATTGAAATTCGGAAATAAATTGTAAGTGATTGAATTTAAGATGACTACGGGAAATTATTTTTGTCAGGTAATTCTGACAAGATGACACATTTAAAATACCTGGTCGTCCGGCTAGGCTGTAAAGCCGTCCGGTTGGACGGCTCAGTAAGTGGTGTAAAGAAAAGAGGGTCAATTTATTTCGATATATACCCGCCAAGCCTGGCGGCTGTACAATTCAATCTTCTCGAAAGGCTTTCTGAAACGATAGGTTCCGCCGATTATTTTGTTTTTGAAGAGTCTTTGGTATTGGGCATAGACTGAGGAAATGTAGGCAGTGCAGATGGATCCTGAACACCTTGAATCTGTTGTTCGATAGCCGATTTAGCCTGTTGTCCCTGGCGTGGAAGGAAAGCTGTAGCCATGATACAAAGTACTACTAAACTTCCGGCGAGGATCCATGTTCCTTTTTCAAGGAAATCTGTTGTCTTGCGAACTCCCATTACCTGGTTATTGCTGGAAAATGAGGAGGCAAGTCCGCCACCTTTCGAATTTTGAACTAGGACAAGCAGAACGATAAAGAAACAAACGATGAAAATCAGGACACTTATAAATGCGTACATAATGAATTAATTAAGCAATTTTTTTATCTCTTCAATTTGCTGGGCAAAATAAACACTTTTTTCGGGAAATTTCAAACTTAACCGCTTAAAAGAATCGATGGCTTTTTGGTAATGGCCTTGTTTGAGATAAATCCTTGATAATGTCTCAGTTATATATTCGTCGTTTTCAGATTCGACTTCGTCCTTAAGGTCGGACATCTCTTTTTGGGTAGATAGAATCTCGATTCGGGGTAGTATTGTCGGATTAACTTTGATGAATTGTTCTATCAAATCAACTTTTTCTAAAGGTTTTGGCTCAACTTTGTCTGCTTGCACCGGTGCAAACTCTTCCGAATTCTGTTCTGGCTCATCCAGTTGGAAAGTTTCATCCTGTTGACTGAGACTTAGCATATCAAAATCTATGATCCCCGGTTCTGTCGGTTCTATGTTGGAAAATTCAGGAAAATCTGTGATTGTTATAAGGTTCTCCTCTGACAGTTCAAAAAGAGGAGCTGATTCCTGATCTTTGGTTTCCGCCGTTAGGGGAAGTCTTTGAAACTGCTCGCGAATTGATTTTGGTTGAAGAAGCCGGTAAAGTATGGTTCTGTCTGTGGCGTAAATTGAGCAGATTTTCAGATAAGCATCAAAGCGAAAATTGTCTCTGGTATGCAGGTTGTAAGTGTAAAGAAGTTGAGCAGATTGAAAATAGGGAAATTCATCGACGATTTCCTTCAGGTCGCCAATGGTTTGTTCTTTGAGCAAACCCGGTTTCTCGATAAACAGGAGGAGCTGATCTTTGGTTAGTGACATGTTGTTTTTTTTACCAGTTGGCGACAGATTTGTTGAAAATATCATCTATCAGCTGAGTTGTAATGACCAGAACTGCATCGCTTTCGATCTGATTGATGGTCTTGGAACTATCCCAGTCGTAATAGGCCGAGAAAGAAGTATTAAAATCCTGGTCGTGGTCTTTGTTGTTCACGAAAATAACTTTGACGGTAATGGTTAACCTGTTCATAGAAGCAAAATCGCGTCCGCTTTCACTTTTTTGAATGGAAAGAGGCCGAACATCGTAGTTCGTTATTTCGCCCGAAAATTCGAGATCTCCCTGATCTGTGTTCATGGACAAGCCGGTCTCGTTGACAAACTTATCCTTCATGGCTTCGGTAAAAGACTGACTCAATGTTGGATTGATCACCTTGGACCGGTTCCTGAAATAATCGACAAAAACGGTTTTTACTTCCGGTGAAATGGAGGCACCGCTCATGGTGTAGCTGATCTTACATCCTGAAGTGAGAACAAGGAGCAGAATCATCATCGGAATATGAATTCTCAGAAATGGCGGGTATTTTCTCATTTTTGTCTGATGTTATTTTCTTTGATTTTCCTGTAAAGGGTTCTCTCCGAAATTCCAAGTTCTTCGGCAGCCAGTTTTCGTTTCCCGTTGTGTCTTTCGAGTGCTTTGAGAATAAGTTCCATCTCTTTTTCCTCGATGGACAGCGATTCCTCAACGAATTCTTCAGTATCCTGAATGTGCGCCCTGGCATTCGGTTTCAGGTATCCCGGGAAAATAGCGTCATCCTGGTTAAGGCTATTTTTTTCTTCCTTGTACAATTGCATAAAGCCATCGTCTGTCTCTTCTCCCCTAACGGTGGAAGGAGCAACTTTGACAAGCTGGTTGAATTTTTCCTTAAGTTCATCCAACTCTTTTTTCAATCCGATCAGGGCATTGAGCATCATTGTACGCTCATTCTCCAAGGCTCTGGCATCAGACTCCTTGTGGTACAATGCCGGGAGAAAGCCGGTATCCTCATTGGGAATGTAGTGAATCAGCTTTTCCGCGCTGATATCGCGATCGGTTTCAATGATAGAAATTTGTTCTGTGATATTTTTTAACTGCCTTACGTTACCCGGCCACCGATAACCAAGAAAAATTTTCTGAGCTTCTTCAGTCAGGCGGATCGAAGGCATTTTGTAGCGTTCGGCAAAATCGGTGGCAAATTTTCGGAACAGAAGGAGAACATCGTTGCCACGTTCACGCAGTGGCAATACTTTAATAGGAACAGTATTGAGACGATAATACAGATCTTCTCTGAATTTTCCTTCCTTGATGGCATGAGTAAGGTCGAAATTTGTGGCGGCAATCACCCGCACATTGGTCTTTTGAACCTGTGAGGAGCCAACCCGGATAAACTCGCCGGTTTCAAGTACCCTCAAAAGTCGGACCTGGGTTGAAATGGGTAGTTCTCCAATTTCGTCAAGGAAAAGTGTTCCGCTGTCGGTGACCTCAAAGTAACCTTTCCGGTCGTTGAGGGCACCGGTAAACGAACCTTTTTCGTGTCCAAAAAGCTCTGAATCTATGGTTCCTTCGGGGATGGCGCCGCAGTTAATGGCGATGTATTTGCCGTGTTTCCGGGGTGAATAATAGTGGATGATCTGGGGGAATGACTCTTTTCCCACACCACTCTCTCCGCTGATTAACACAGAAAGATCTGTAGGTGCCACCTGAAGAGCAACTTCAATGGCCCTGTTCAGTCCGGGAGCATTCCCGATGATGCTGAAGCGTTGTTTAATCTCCTGTATATCCATGAAATCGACGAAATATTTGGGACCACAAATTTAGCATTAATCTGTGATATGAAATGGTTATTTTTGCGGATAAACATTATCTGCCATGACAAAGAAATTTATTGCCATTATCCCTTCCCGATATGGATCTTCAAGGTTTCCCGGAAAGCCGCTTGCAGATATTGCCGGCAAACCGATGATTCAGCGGGTGTATGAACAGGTGATTCAGGCGGTAAATGAAACCTGGGTCGCAACAGATGATGAGCGAATCGCAGATGCAGTTCGCGGTTTTGGCGGGAAAGTGGTAATGACATCTGTCGATCACCGAAGTGGGACTGACAGGTGTGCAGAGGCGGTTCAAAAAGTGACCCGGGAAACTGGCATCGATTTCGATGTGGTTATCAATGTTCAGGGTGATGAACCTTTTATCCAACCCGAACAAATTACAATACTGCAAAAGCCTTTTTGTGATGAGCCAAAAACTGAGATTGCCACATTGGTACAAAAAATAGATCGGTCTGAGGTGCTTTTTAATCCGGCCGAAGCAAAGGTCGCTCTCGACATTCATGGTAATGCCTTATTTTTTAGCAGGATGCCTATACCAATGGTTTTTAAGTCGGAAGAAAAGGAGTGGATCAATAAATTCCAATATTTCTGTCATGTTGGAATTTATGCCTACCGGACCGATATTCTGATGAAAATCTGCCAATTACCTGAAAGCCTGCTGGAAAAGGCCGAATCTTTGGAACAGCTAAGATGGCTTGAAAATGGATACACCATCCAAACAGTTGCCACCGACCATTCTACGGTTGGCATTGATACGCCGGAAGAATTGGAGAAAATAGTCGCAGATGGCATTGAAAAATATTATGCTAAGTATTAAACTCCGTTAATTTAAGTAACTTTAGCCTACTAAAAGGTTTATTATTATGGACGTTCCCCAATTGGTTAGAGAGGACCCCTATTTACAGCCGTTTACATCTGATTTTCTTCGATGGGCTGAGAAATACCGATCCAAGGAGAAATCGTTGCTAGGGGACATCTCCTTGTTGGATTTTGCTTCCGGACACGATTTTTTCGGACTTTTTAAGACTGAAAAAGAGTGGATTTTCCGCGATTGGGCACCGAATGCCAAAAGGATTTTCCTTCAAGGGAGTTTTAATGGGTGGCAGGATCAATCAGATTTTGAGCTGCATAGCATAGGAAACGGATCGTGGGAGGTTAAGTTGCCTCTTTCATCCATGCACCACAACGATCTATATGCCCTTTCCATGCATTGGGAAAATGGTTCCGGCAAAAGAATTCCGGCCTGGGCCAGGAGAGTCGTTCAGGATAGTGAAACAAAAATATTCAATGCCCAGGTTTGGGCACCCCGCGAAGCATTTCATTTCAGCCACAACTATAAGCCATCCCATGAGGCTCCGCTCATTTATGAATCGCATGTAGGAATGGCAGGTGAGGAGCCCTGTGTTCATACTTACAATGAGTTCCGGTATGAGATGTTGCCACGTATTAAAGCCGCAGGTTACAACACCATACAATTGATGGCGATTCCGGAACATCCGTATTATGGAAGTTTTGGATACCATGTTTCAAGTTTCTTTGCCCCATCATCCAGATTTGGAACACCCGAAGAGTTGAAGCACCTGATCGATGAAGCACATGGAATGGGGATATCTGTGGTGATGGACCTGGTACATTCTCATGCGGTTAAAAATGTAAATGAAGGGCTTGGTTTGTATGACGGAACCCGAACCCAGTTTTTCCATGAAGGAGCCAGGGGCGAGCATCCTGCCTGGGATTCTTTCTGCTTTGATTATTCAAAAAATGAGGTAGTACATTTTCTTCTTTCAAATATAAAATATTGGCTGACAGAATTCCGTTTTGACGGTTTCCGCTTCGACGGCGTTACCAGCATGCTTTATTATGATCATGGTTTGGGGAAAGCCTTTACCAGTTATTCCGATTATTTTACACCAAATCTTGATGATGATGCGGTGGTCTATTTTATGCTTGCGAACAAACTGGCCCATGAAATAAATCCGCAGGTTCTTTCAATTGCCGAAGAGATGAGTGGTTTACCCGGACTCGCAGCACCTCTCGCCAGCGGCGGATTGGGTTTTGACTACCGGATGTCTATGGGTGTGCCTGATTTGTGGATCAAGCTTATCAAGGAGCAAGCGGACCAGGACTGGAATGTTGGTCATCTGTTTCATGAGTTAACAGCCCACCGTCCGGAAGAGAAGGTGGTTAGTTATGTAGAAAGTCATGACCAGGCTATGGTTGGTGATAAGACGGTTATATTTAGACTGATAGACAAGGAAATGTATTATAGCATGCGCAAGGATCAGCCAAATTTAACGGTCGACAGGGGCATCGCATTGCATAAAATGATTCGTTTGGTTACCATTGGATGCGCAGGAGGAGCCTACCTTAATTTCATGGGAAATGAATTTGGTCACCCTGAATGGATCGATTTTCCACGGGAAGGTAATGGTTGGTCTTACCAGCATGCGCGCAGAATCTGGAGCATTGCCGAAGAAACGGAGCTGAAATTTCACTGGCTGCTTGATTTTGACAAGGATATGATCCATCTTTTCAGAAAGGAGAGATTGCTGGAAGTGCCTGAAGTTTGGCGCATCCACGACAACATGCCTGATCAGGTTTTGGCATTCAAGCGCAAGAATTTGCTCTTTGTCTTCAACTTTAATCCGGATAAGTCATTTGAGGATTATGGCATTCATTGTGAACCGGCCAAATTCAAGCTGATATTTCAGACGGATGCCCATATTTATGGCGGTTTTAACAGAGTGGACGATCGGATGACATACTATTCATTGCCTGAGAGCGGACATGGATCGCCGCACCAGCTTAAACTCTATCTTCCTGCCAGAACGGCTATTGTTCTGCAGCAGCAAGCTTATACGAAGGTGAGGTAGGATGGATTTTCGGAATTTATTTCATTGCCGTCTGTTTTAGCTGACGGTTGATGAGCGGAGATGTGCATGGGCTTTAGCCTAATAATTTTAAAAATTTGGCTAAAGCCGGGAATAATCCTGATCTATTTGTCCGTCAGCTAAAGCAGACGGCAATGAAAAAAACCTTACATTATTTCAGGTTTCCTTTCGACACTCCTATGAGCTCCTCCACCAAAATTCTTCTTTCTTTAAAAGGAACTGCAGAAAGGCAAATGGCAGGGTAACTTGCCATTCCTTGTTTAAGTTTGACAGTGAGGTGCAGGTCCCATTTAAGTCCGAAGAGGTATTTTTTAACTTTTACTTGTCTCAAAGAAGCGATGGGTAGCTCGATGGCCTCGTAATTCCTGTCGACCGAAAAAAGAGGATAATAACGAATCATCAGATTGTTTTTTTCAAGCTGAAAACGGACAAAGTTGAAATTTAATATCCTGTTAAGTACTAAAGCAGCAATTAAAAGAATCGAAAGGGCCAGGACGATCTCAAATTGCTCAAGATAAATAAACGCAACCATGCTTAACAAAAGGATCAAACCCGAGATCATCAGACTGTTTTTCAGGAATTTGAGATAATTTTTGTTGTTGTAAAGCATAAAATCGATTGCAAATTTCAAAATGCAAATTAATGGAAATTTAGAGAAGAATCAGGATTTATCCGATTTTTTCAGAAATATTGTGATTGGTTCATTGGCAAATTATTACCCAAAAGAATGCATCAGATTGTACTTCTCTCCAAATCTCCTATCTTAGTAGCAAGGTTTGATTTTTCCGCTTTCGCATGAAAGCTTTTGGCCATTAGCTTTTGGCTGTTAGCTGAATTGTGTACGTCGGAATCTCATTCCAAAAACAGCCCTTAGGCCAGGTGACCGATGTAAAATTGACCCCTCGGCTACGCTCGGGGACCGGGTATAAAATTGAAAATATGTGAAAGGATGAGTGGAATACATGAAGTAAGTATCACACAGAATAGGCGAAGTTCGCAAACCTATATTCTGGTAACGGCATTTCTGGCTTTGTTTGCGATTGTTGGATTTGCACTTTACGGTCCGCCCTTCTTTTATGATTTCATGACCAAGGAGTTTGGATGGTCCAGATCTGTCGTCACTTCCGGCAATGCCCTTGGTAAATTGCTGGTGGCTCCCTTATTTGGCTTCCTGGCGGGATGGTTGATTGATGCTTACGGTCCGAGAAAATTGATGCTTACTGGTGCATTGTTTGCCGGAACCGCGCTGATTGGGCTCAGCCTTTCAAGTTCACTGCCTGCATTTTATCTGTTCTATGTTTTCAATGCTCTGGGTTATGTTTTTGGCGGTCCGCTTCCATGCCAGGTGTTGATATCCAGATGGTTCGATAAAAACAGAGGAAAAGCAATGGGTATTGCCTACCTGGGAATCGGTACTGGCGGGGCATTGGTACCACTGATTTCGGCCGCGCTTGAAAAAAATCTCGGCTGGCACATGGCATTGGCAACTCTTGGCATTCTGATCGTTTTGATCGCCTTCCCGATGGCCTGGTTTATCAAGGATAATTCTGCAGATCAGGCTACTAAATCAAAACCTACCGAAATAGTTCCGATCAAATCGATTCTTCAAAATCCGAATTTTTATCTTTTGGCCATAGGGAGCATGTGTTCCATTGGTGCTGTTGGCAGTATCATGCAGCACATGAAACTTTATCTGCGGGATTTGGACTATTCGCAGGCCAATGCCGCACAGGTAATGTCTTTTGTAATGTTCGCGAGTCTGGCCGGTCGGGTGCTGATGGGCTTTCTGGCCGATCTGATCAACCGTAAATATGTGATGATCCTAATTTATATGATCGTGGCCAGCGCCATTCCACTGTTGTTGCTTCCCGATTTCCCCGGTAGGATCTATATTTTTGCCGTCATTTTTGGAATAGGTCTTGGAGGTGACTACATGATCATCCCGTTGATGGCCGCTGATTTGTTTGGCATTCGGGCCCTTGGCCGCACCATGGGAATCATCCTGGTTGCCGACGGTATTGCGGAATCGCTCTTTCCGATGCTAATCGGTCATTTGTATGATGTGCCCTCCAAAAGTTATGCGATTGGATTTTCATTTCTGATCGGATTGGCGTTGTTGGGGGCGGTGATTGTTTCCTTCCTGCCGAAGACGAAGAAAGAAATGTGAAACGGAGAAACGGAGAAGAAGGACAGGGAGACTTGGCGAGGGGGAGATGGGGCGAGTGGTTGAAAAGGAAGCGAGAAGACGGAAAAGTGTCTATAAAATCATTAAATTTAAACTGCAAAAAGAACCTCGAAAATATTGGATGAAAAAAATGAATATAGATACTGAATATTATCAACGCTGTATCAGTACACTTGAAAAGGCACATGGATTATTGCTGTTGGCCAATCCGGAGCTCATTGATTATGACATGTACCGTTCGGCATGTGTTAAGGAGTTTGAAATCATTCTGGAGCAAAGCGGCAACTTTAAACCAACAAAACTATGCTGCTGAGGAATAAGGACAAAGAAAGATTGTTGGCAATTTTTTCTATTCCAGATATCCCCTTTGAAGTATGGGCGTATGGCAGTCGTATCAATGGAGCAGCGCACGATGGCAGCGACCTCGATTTGGTTATACGATCCCATGACTTGCAAAAAATGCCCATTGATATTTTGTTGGACATAAAGGATAAAATTCAGCAAAGTAATATACCCATTGTAGTAGAATTGTTCGATTGGTCTCGCCTTCCTCAAAGCTTTCAGAGCAATATTGAAGTTCAACATGAGGTGCTGTTTAGTAATTTGAGCACAATGGTAAATGAACAAAAGGCGGATTACAAAAAGAGTGATGAGAAGGGAACGGATAATCCGGACGATGCTGACCCCGGAGGACCGATATAAAATTCTACATCTTATTGAATATGATTATAAACTACCACCTCCAACCAACCGATCTCAAAGAAAAGCTGGCTCAATTCTGGAAACTATCCGGCGAGAAGATCAAAGCCATCGAAAAGGAATACAACCCTGCTTTGGGTGCTCCGGTATTTACCAAGAATGGGAAATATACTACCCGTGGCTGGACAGAATGGACCCAGGGCTTTCAATTTGGATCGGCTATTCTCCAATTTGACGGCACAGGGGATGAATCTTTTCTGGAGATGGCAAGGCAAAAAACTATCAGTTCAATGGCTCCACATGTCAGCCATGTGGGGGTTCACGATCATGGCTTTAACAATGTGAGCACCTATGGAAATCTTCATCGGCTGATGCAAGAGGGAAAGATTTCGTTCAATGCCTGGGAGAAGAATTTTTACGAACTGGCGCTCAAAGCTTCCGGCGCGGTGCAAGCAAACAGGTGGAGCAATATCCCGGAAGGTGGGTTTATCTACTCCTTCAACGGACCTCACTCGTTGTTCGTGGATACCATACGGTCGTGCAGGGTTTTGATGATGGCATACAAGTTGGGACATTATCTTCCCGGAGAAAATGATAAGCGTATTTCACTTTTTCAGCGGGGAATTGAACATCTGCTTGCCACTGCAAAATATTCTGTTTATTATGGCGAAGGCCGGGATAGCTATGATATATGGGGACGTACGGCTCATGAATCAGTTTTCAACCCCAACGATGGAAACTACCGCTGTCCGAATTCTCAGCAAGGTTATTCGGGATATACTACCTGGACCCGCGGATTGGCATGGGCGATGCTTGGTTTTGCGGAGGAACTTGAATTTCTGAGTATAATTCAGGAAGATGAATTCGGACCTGTTTGGACAAAGGAGAAAGTCATTGAGACCATCACCAAAGCAGCCAAAGCCACTTGCGATTTTTACCTGCATCACACCCCTGCCGATGGAATTCCATATTGGGATACCGGTGCTCCCGGACTGGTCCATTTGCACGACTACCTTTCCCGCCGTGCCGATCCATTCAATAATTTTGAACCTGTTGATAGTTCCGCTGCTGCCATTGGAGTACAGGGATTGCTTAGACTGGGACATTTTTTAGAGAATGCCGGAGACGCTGAAAGGGGGAATCACTACTGGCAGGCCGGATTGACACTGGCATCCAGGTTACTGGAATCTCCTTATTTATCTACAGATCCTGATCACCAGGGCCTGTTGCTTCATTCTGTTTATCACCGGCCAAATGGCTGGGACAATATCCCGGTAGGCTACAAAGTTCCATGCAATGAATCGAGTATGTGGGGCGACTACCACATGCGTGAAGCTGCACTTTATTTGTCGCGCATCATCTCAGGAGATACCTATTACGCCTTTTATAACGGAACAATTTAACCATGGTATCAGAATTAGTAGATTTTTCAAAACTATGTGTGCATACCCAAACAACCAAACCCTGGAGCATCGAAGAGTGTGTGAAAAATTATGCATTAGCCGGTATTAAAGGCATCTCCGTTTGGCGCAATGTACTGGAAAACAAAAATCTGAAAGAGGTAAAACAATTGCTGGATGAGTTTGAAATGGATGTTGTTTCGCTCGTCCGCGGCGGTTTTTTCCCTTCTGTTGATAAAAAGATGCGGCATAAGGCCATCGAGGATAATCTATTGGCCATCGAACAGGCTGCAGCCATTGGTGCACCGATGATCGTGCTGGTGTGCGGTGCAGATGGCGGTCAGTCGTTGGAAAAATCCAGGGAGCAGATTGCCGAAGGAATCGTGAAAATCTTGCCATCTGCCCAGCGTTCAGGGATAAAGCTGGCCATCGAGCCGCTGCATCCGATGTATGCCGGCGACCGATCAGCTATTAATACGATCGGCCAGGCGAATGATATGGTTGAAATGATTCATTCTTCCTCAGTGGGCGTTGCTGTCGATGTTTATCATCTTTGGTGGGATCCGGCTCTTCAGTTTGAAATTCAAAGATGTGCCGCCCACCATCATCTTTTTGCCTTTCATGTTTGCGACTGGAATGTGCCGACGTCAGATTTTCTGAACGACCGCGGACTGATGGGCGACGGATGCATCAATGTCCCCGAGATCAGATCGTGGGTCGAAGAGTCAGGATTCAGGGGATACAACGAGGTGGAAATCTTTTCGGATAAATACTGGGCCATGGACCAGTTTGAGTATCTCGAAAAGATAAAGGAGGCGTATCTTACCAGGACTTAAGAAAGACTGGGAGGCTGAGAAGAAGGACAGGAAGACTGGGGGATTTGGAGACGGGGAGAGTGGAACTCCGGAGTTGGGAAGGACTGGGGAGAAGGACTAGGAGACTTGGAGACTTGGAGAGGGGGCGAGTGGTCGAAGAAAGAAGAGGGAAGAAAGAAGAGGGAAGAAAGATGAGAGAAACGGGTTCAACGATTTGAATTTTTTCGATAGCAAATAAAGAATCAAATTGTAATTTTGGTAAAAGACAACTGATACTTATTTTAATTGATATATGGCTGAAAATACCACCATTCACAAAGTTGGCATTATCATGAACGGCGTAACCGGTCGTATGGGTACCAACCAGCATCTGATGCGATCGATTGTTGAAATTATCAAGCAGGGAGGCGTGCAATGCGGTCCGGCTGAATTTATTATGCCCGATCCGATCCTGGTAGGTCGTGATGAGGTGAAACTCAGGAAACTCTCCCAGCTTTCCGGTGTTGAAAAATGGACCACCAATCTTGATGAGGTAATGAATGATCCCTCCTACCAGATTTATTTTGATGCCCAAACTACCGGTCGTCGTGCCGAAGCTGTGAAAAAGGCCGCCAGGGCCGGGAAGCATGTTTACTGCGAAAAACCTGTAGCGATAGATACTGCTACTGCGCTTGAATTGTATGAAGTATGCGAAGAATCTGGTGTCAAGCACGGTGTTGTTCAGGACAAATTGTTTTTGCCCGGAATGATCAAACTCAAACGGTTGATGGAGAATGATTTCTTCGGAAAGATACTGTCGGTGAGGGGTGAGTTTGGATACTGGGTCTTTGAGGGCTTCAACGTACCTGCACAGCGTCCAAGCTGGAACTACCGTAAGGAGGATGATGGAGGTATCATCATCGACATGCTGTGCCACTGGCGGTATGTGCTCGATAATCTCTTCGGAAATGTGAAGGGCGTTTTCTGTCTTGGTGCGACCCATATCCCAGAAAGAGTAGATGAGCAGGGGAAAGTATACAAGTGTACCGCCGACGATGCTGCCTATGCCACATTTGAGCTGGAAGGCGGCATCATCGCGCATTTCAACTCTTCCTGGGTTACCAGGGTACGGCGCGATGATTTGCTGACATTACAAGTTGATGGCACCAAAGGCTCTGCTGTTGTCGGATTACGGGAATGTTGGACTCAACACTATGGCAATACGCCCAAACCGGTATGGAATCCGGATATTCCAAGTCCGATTAATTTCTTCGAAGGATGGTCAAAAGTGCCCGAACAAGAGATTTACGGAAATGCATTCAAGGTTGAATGGGAACTGTTCCTCAAACATGTGGTGAAAAATGAGCCTTTCCGCTGGACACTGCTCGAAGGAGCCAAAGGTGTGCAGCTGGCTGAAAAGGGATTGGAGAGTTGGGCGAAGCGGTGCTGGGTGGAGGTGCCCGCACTGTGATTTTGATTGAACTCCGAAATTGAGAGCACGCATGAAGAGGACTAGGAGAGGGGGAGACTGGGAGACTTGGCGAGTGGCGGAAGAAAGAAGAGGGAAGAGAGAAACGGAGAAGAATGACTTGGATACTTGGAGACGGGGAGACTTGGCGAGTGGTTGAAGAGGGAAGAATGAAGAGGGAAGAGAGAAACGGGAAACGGAGATTGATTGGTGAAAATAATTTCTTCTATAATTCGTGTAATTTGTGTAATTTGTGGTAAGGCCGGGGTTAATTTGTGTTCTAATTTGTGTAATTTGCGGTAAGTTAGGGGGGTTAATCTATTTTAATATGTGGTAACGGGTTAATCGAAAAATATAATCCAAAAACAAAAATGAAAAAAGTGGCATTGATTACTGGTGGAACCCGCGGCATCGGACTAGGAATTGCCACTGAACTGGCTAAAGCAGGATTTAATTTGGCTTTGAGCGGAAAACGGGAACAAACAGCTGTCAGGGACGTTCTGGAGGAACTGGAGGAGCACGGCAGTGAAGTGGCTTATTTCTTGAGCGATGTGTCGGTCGCAGCCGAACGGTTACAACTGCTTGAAGCTGTGATAAAGCGGTTTGGTAAAGTGAATGTTCTGGTAAACAATGCCGGTATTGCCCCATCCGAAAGACGAGATATCCTGGATGCTACAGAAGAAAGCTTCGAAGAGGTACTACACATCAATCTGCAGGGACCCTATTTCCTGACGCAATCGGTGGCAAATCAAATGATAGAAATCAAGAAGCAGATACCGGAGGAGTTCTTTTGTATTATTAATGTGTCCTCTGTCTCCGCTTCCTTTGCCTCAGTGAACCGTGGCGAATACTGCATCTCGAAGGCCGGAATAGCCATGGCAACCAAATTGTGGGCCACCCGCCTGGGTGAATTTGATATTCCCGTGTATGAAATCCAGCCAGGTGTGATCCGCACTGATATGACATCCGGGGTACAAAAGAAATACGATCTGCTGTTTCAAAATGGATTTGCCATACAGTCAAGGTGGGGTTTACCCTCAGATGTTGGCAAGGTTGCAGCCGCAATGGCTACAGGTAGCATGCCTTATTCTACCGGACAAGTGGTGTTGGTGGACGGTGGAATGTCGGTTCCAAGATTGTAATTCAAAATCAATCAGTTATTTATTTTTTCTTAGTGAATTCTTGGTGTCTTAGTGCTTTTGTGGCAGGAATATTATCGCCACAAAGGCACTAAGACACCAAGGTTTCACTAAGTTTAAAAGACAACCAACTAAAAAATTAGTTAAATAATCTTAATGCTATTGTGTGACTATAAATATAGTTGTACATTTGTTTTGAAGGATTGACAATTAATAAAAACAAATATGCAATTAACAAGATCAGAAGAACAAGTCATGCAGATCCTGTGGGAGCTGGGCGAAGGACTGGTCAAAGATATTCTTGACAAGTTCGAAGAACCCAAACCTGCACGCAACACGGTATCCACAGTCGTACGGATCCTCGAGAAAAAAGGCTTTGTAGGTCACAAGGATTATGGCAAAGTGTTTGTCTATTATCCTCTGGTTTTAAAAAAGGAGTATTCCGGAAAGCAGCTTTTCGGCTTGATGAACAACTATTTCAACAACTCTTTCCCAGCTATGGCCTCATTCTTTGCCAAGGAGAACGACTTGTCGATCCGCGATCTTGAATTGCTGCTGGAAGAGACTAAAAAGGAATTGGTCAAACGCAATAAAACCGAATAAGATGGAAACAATCGGACTGCTTCTGTTAAAATCAGCCGCATGGCTGGCCGGTTTCGCACTGGTTTATCTGGTGGTCTTGCGCAACGAGCGTTATTTCAGACTCAACAGGCTCTACCTGCTGTGCGGAATTGCGGCTTCATTGCTGTTCCCATTTTACACCTTCCATTACAATGTTGTCATTCCTTTTAATCCGAATGTAAATGCCATGGTTGGTGAATTAACTGCGGGTGCGATCGTGCCTGAAGAATCAATCGCGCCAACGCTTTATTTCTGGATCTACCTGACCGGTATCACGGCTGTTTTGCTTCGGTTGCTCTTTCAGACGTGGAAAATCATCCGCAAATTGCGGGAAACCGGTTACGAACAAATCGGAGTAGCCAAAATTGTCCGTACTTCGGAGTATGCCTCCTCTTTTTCATTCTTCTCTTACGTCTTTGTCAATCCTTCAACGTCGACACACGAGATGCAAGAGATCATGAACCACGAGCGGGAGCATATTCAGCAACGCCACTGGTTGGATTTGCTGCTTGTCGAGTTGATTTGTGTGGTGCAATGGTTCAATCCATTCGCCTGGATTTATGCCCGTCTGGTACGCCAGAACCATGAATTCCTGGCCGATGAGAAGGCTTTGCAGTGCTCGGTCGATCCGGTCATTTACCAGGCAGCACTTTTAAATCAGTTGTTGGGAGCACCAGTCTTCAGTCTCACCAACTCATTCAGCTATTCATTAAACAAAAAAAGATTTAAAATGATGAAAAAGAAAATAGACTCCCCGTTCAGAAAACTGAAAATGTTGGTGGTATTGCCCGTTGCTGCCTTTATTTTCTATGCGTTTGCGATTCCTGATTATCAATATCCAAAGGATCCGACAAAGGATCCTAAATGGGTTTCTCCAGATTGGGGAACCATTGATATCAAAGGCCAGGTGCTAAAAAGCGACGGTACGCCCTTACCAGGAACCTCTGTGGTTCTAAAAGGTTCGACTTTAGGGACGATGTCCAATTCTGAAGGAAAGTTCGAAATTAAAGGTGTTCCATCAGATGGTGAACTGTACTTCTCCTTTGTCGGATTCAAGACAAAAGTTCAAAAGGTTGATGGCCAACCAATGAAAATTGTGATGGAAACTGGTCAGGTAGGACTTGAGCAGGTTACCGTTGTTGGTTATGGAACTCCGCCGCCACCGCCACCACCACCGCCACCACCACCACCGCCGCCACCACCACCACCGCCACCACCACCTCCACCACCGCCACCATCTGCCGGAAAAACTGGTAATGAAGAGGTAGTGGTAGTTGGTTATGGTAAAAGTGATCCATCACAAAAAACCAATTTTCTTGGAAACGCCATAAGGATCTCGGATGGCGCAGATCAACCCCTCTATTTTCTGGATGGTGTGCCAATTACCAAAGCTACAATGGACAAGCTTGATCCTGAAACTTTCGCATCCATATCCGTGTTAAAGGACAAATCTGCCACAATAGTCTATGGAGAAAAGGGAAAGAATGGAGTTATTCTGATTACTACCAAGGCAAAAGCTGCCAGTCAAGTCAGCACAACAGCTTCTTCCTCTGTTCAAAAGGTGCAGACAGGTGAGGTTTCAACCATTGGAAGAGACCCTGCAAACCCACCATTGTATTTTGTGGATGGTGTGTTGACAGATCCAAAAGATATTGGTCAGACCAAACCTGATATGATTGACAACGTCAATATACTTAAAGAAAAAAGAGCCACTGAATTGTATGGGGAAAAAGGAAAGAATGGAGCTGTTTACATTATCACCAAGGCAAAAGCAGCGGATCAAGCCGGAAAAGGGGTACCCTACTCAGCAGAAAAAGTGGCTCCACAGGATGGACTGAATGTCTTTGCGATCGTGGAAGAGATGCCTGAATTCCCGGGCGGCGAAAAAGCCTTGAGGGATTTTATTGCTAGCACGGTCAAGTATCCGGACTTTGCAGTCAAAGAAAATATTCAGGGCATGGTATTCGTCACCTTTGTGGTGAAATCGGACGGAACTGTTGCAAAGGCCAAGGTGGTAAGGAGTGTTCATCCGATTTTAGACCAGGAGGCATTGAGGGTTATCAGCCTCTTGCCGGCATGGAAACCAGGTAAGCAACGGGGACAGGCCGTCAATGTGGCCTATACGATTCCGGTACAGTTTACACTTAATGGAGACAAAAAAGCCGAGGTGGCATTTCTCTTTTCTGCGCCTAAAGTTCCCACACCAGGGCCGGACGGTGTTTATGTCATGGTAGATGAGATGCCTGAATTTCCGGGTGGAGAATTGGCGTTGCGCGATTTTATTGGCAGCACGGTTAAATATCCTGCCGATGCCATCAAAGAAAACATCCAGGGTAAAGTATTCGTAACCTTCGTTGTGAAGGCAGACGGAACCGTGGGCAATGCCAAAATAGCCAGGGGAGTTCATCCTTTGTTGGACAATGAAGCCCTCAGGGTAGTTAATCTGTTGCCTACCTGGAAACCGGGCAAGGTGAAGGGTGAAGCGGTGAGCGTCTCCTATACCGTTCCTGTAAAATTTGCACTGGGCGGTGGCAAAAACGAGAAAATAACTGACCCAAGTTTGGCCGCAGGTCCTCAAAAGGGAGAAAAGCAGGTCTTTATCGTCGTGGAGGAGATGCCTGAATTTCCCGGTGGAGCCGACGAATTGAGACGTTTTATTGCCAGAACAGTCAAATATCCTGCGGAAGCGATCAAGGACAAAGCAGTGGGAAAAGTTCTTGTTTCCTTTGTGGTAAGTAGCTCCGGTAAAGTAGAGCATCCAAAAATTGAAAGAGCAGTCAATCCTGCGCTGGATGCAGAAGCGATCCGGGTGGTGAACCTAATGCCCGACTGGAAACCCGGTACACAACGTGGTCAGGCAGTCAGCGTGGCCTATACGATTCCGATAGATTTCAAGCTTCAATAAAAAAAGGCAGAAAATCGCCTCACCAAAAAAGTGAGGCGATTTTTTTTTGTATTTTTCATGAAAAATTGAACGATGACTTCGAGAGATAATCTTCAACAGACATTGAACCATATCCAACCCGACCGACTGGTGGTCGATTTTGGTGGAACGGCCGTTACCGGCGTCCACTGCCTTGCCGTTAAAAACCTGCGGTCACTCTACGGACTGGAGGAACGACCAATTAAGATCGTTGAGCCATTTCAGATGCTGGGCGAAGTTGATGAAGAGCTGGTCGAGAAAATGGGCATCGATGTGGTTGGCGCATATGGGAAAAACAACATGTTTGGCATTCCCAACAGCGAGTGTGAATGGAAGCTATACACCACCAACTGGGGACAGGAAATCCTTGTACCTGAAGACTTCAATACATCACAGGATATTGATGGCAGTACCCTGATTTATCCGGGAGGAGACACTTCCCTGCCACCAAATGCCAGGCTACCAAAGGCTGGCTATTTCTTTGACGCGATCATCAGGCAGGAACCGATTGACGAGGAGAAACTTGACCCTGCAGATAATCTCGAAGAATTCGAACCCATCTCAGACAGTACCCTCGATTACTGGGAAAGAACCGTACGGAAGCAGGCATCCCTTGGAAAAGGAGTGATCGCAAGTTTGGGTGGAACCGCATTGGGCGACATCGCACTCGTTCCCGGGATGCAGCTTAAAAACCCGAAAGGCATCAGGGATGTAGCCGAATGGTACATGAGCACCATCCTACGGCCGGACTATGTTCATGCCATCTTCGAAAAACAGACCGATCTGGCTATTTCCAATTTTGCAAAAATATACAGTCGGATCGGCAATCAGATCGATGCTGTTTTTATCTGCGGTACCGACTTTGGTACGCAAGTATCCACTTTTTGCTCACCGGATGAATTCAAAGAGTTGTACCTTCCCTACTACCGGAAAATCAACGACTGGATGCACCAGAATACCGGTTGGAAAAGCTTCAAGCACTCTTGCGGGGCGGTCGAGAATTTCATGCCTTTGTTTATAGAAGCCGGTTTCGACATCATCAATCCGGTACAGATCAATGCCAAAGGAATGGATCCCGGGCATTTGAAAAACACCTACGGAAAAGATCTGGTTTTCTGGGGTGGCGGCGTCGATACCCAGAAGATGCTCTCCTTCGGAACCCCGGCCGAGGTCAAAAAGCAAGTCCTCGAAAATTGTGAAATTTTCGCAAAAGACGGCGGATTTGTTTTCAATACCGTGCACAACATCCAGGCCAACGTACCTGTCGAAAATTTGGGTGCCATGATGGCTGCCATCGGCGAATTCAATGGCTGAAAACAATCCTGTGAATTCTCGTATATAGTGAATGGACAGGAAGATTTTTTTGAAATCTATTGCATTAATGCCTTTGATAGGAGCTACCATGAAATTTGACGCACTGAATAAAATTGCAGAATCGGCCGGAAACACGGAGCAAATGCCGGTGCTGTTCCTGGGTCATGGCTCTCCGATGAATGCCATCGAAGAGAATGAATTTGCGGCAGGGTGGCCGTGAGGTTGGTAAAACATTGCCTCGCCCGAAAGCCATTCTGTGTGTCTCTGCACACTGGGAAACGCGTGGAACATTGGTGACCGCCATGGAAAAACCCACCACGATTCACGACTTCGGCGGATTCCCACCAAAACTTTATGAAGTGCAGTATCCTGCACCTGGAAGCCCTGAACTGGCAGCAGAAGCCAAAAAAATTCTTACCAAAACTGAGGTTGGGCTCGACCAGAAATGGGGACTAGACCATGGCTGCTGGAGTGTGGTGAAGCATTTGTATCCGGCAGCTGATGTTCCGGTCATCCAGATGAGCCTCGATTATTACCAGTCACCTCAGGCACATTATGACTTAGCAAAAGAGCTATCCGCTTTGCGTAAAAAGGGAGTATTAATTATTGGAAGTGGCAACTTGGTTCACAACCTTCAACGTGTAGCCTGGGACAAACTGAACGAACCCGGCTTTGCCTTTGACTGGGCCACCGAAGCCAGCGAAACCATGAGGAGATACATTCTGAATGGCGATCATAAGGAGCTCATCAATTATAAAACTCAAGGTCGGGCCTTTGATTTGGCCATTCCGACTCCAGAACATTTTTTGCCGCTGCTTTATATTCTGGCCTTGAAGGAGGATTCTGAAGAGGTATCCATTTTTAATGACAAATCGGTCGCAGGTTCTCTTTCCATGACATCTGTGAAAATTGGAAGGAGCAACTAGTGGTGGTGTCGGTTTAAGTATTGGAAGTAAATTGTTAAAAATGGAATTTTAAAGATAGAATGAGCGATTTTGTACATATATT
>CAIRSO010000370.1 GCA_903881215.1 uncultured Bacteroidia bacterium | reverse complement strand
TTGCCCATTCCAGTATTGATGAAACTATCTCACGCAACTCCGGTCGTTCCATTCGCGAAACATTTCCAGTTTCGGGTGGGAGAAAATCGTACCTGAATTCCACAGCAAACGGCGTTAATTCAATTGCGTTTTCTAACGAAAGCGGAAATTCTATTCCATTATCAGAAAGAAGATCGGTGAGTTCTGTAAGGTCGTGCGTTTTTCGATATATTATCGAGTTAAGGGATAAAACAGCTTTTAGAGACTTCTCTATAACCTGCTGTGCATGAAAACCAATGATCTCATCTGCAACATTATCGTTGGAAAGAAGAACCTGAAACGCAGTAAAGTCAGCGCTTGCCTTAAGTATAAGCAACCGGGCATAATCATGCGGCGAAGCCAAATCTTTTCCCTTCTTTAGCCGCTTGGTAGATAACTGTATTAGGGATTTCTTTCCAATTTTCAAATACCGAGCGGCTTACAACCAATATATCAACTGGGATACGTAATGATCGTAGTACCTTCCGCAATCTTACCATCTCTTCATAGCGATTGGTCACCTCAGGCTCTATCACAAGAAAATCAGCATCGCTTTCATCTGTCGCAGTATGCCTTGCCTGCGATCCAAATAAAATTACTTTTGAACCGGATGGCGAATTGGAAAGGAGTAATTCTACCGCGTGATTAAGTACTTCTTCAGTGATCATATTGCTACCCTTAACTGAATCCAACCATTAATTATCATTAAAATAATACTTTAAAACGACCCAAAACACCAGATCTTAAAAATTAATAAGTTTAATTTTCCCCCTGCGAGTCGATTTAACCTACCCCATTTCGACAAAATAAACTCACCCCCGACCCTCTCTTCACAAGAGAGGCGCTCGAGGGGTGAGTTTTTTCGACTTTTTTGAGAGACTACTAACGGATGGCAATTTACCGGAACCAGAAAATGGGTATATTAACAAATGCAAGTACCTGATGCAACAGTTATAGTATCACAAGTTGCAACAACCTTAACTAAAAAGATATATCTAACTCACCAAAAACACATGTTTATTTCAATTTTTTTTCTCTAAGCGACATAGCATCTTTGCTTATTGCTTCCAAGCCTTGCCCTTCCCATAAACTTCTTTGCCACTTTGTATAATCAAATGGTTCTTGCTGGATTAGGGCAATAAATCTCTCAGCATCTACTTCGCCTAAAGAAGCCATCAACGCCTCAACACCCTTAATTTTAATTTCTGTATTTGTCATGGATAGATCTCCCGTATAAAACCGATTGGATCAATTATCTTAAGATGATTGACTAAATGACTTTTGTTAATAATCTTATCATCTGTGGTTAAAAAATAGTTACACTCAGCCTCAATAGCACAAGCGATATGCAATGCGTCCTTATTTCGTAATCCAAATTGAATTAGCTGTGCTGCTTTTATTAACAAAGTTGACATCTCACTTATATCCAATATTGCATATTTTTGCCAAAGGCTTATTGCTTTTTTACGTTCAGCAAATGGATTTACCTCGTTTTCTGCATCCAGAATATAAGACCAGACAAGCTGAAATATACCGTTTTTTATTTCATCCTG
>CAIRSO010000369.1 GCA_903881215.1 uncultured Bacteroidia bacterium | reverse complement strand
CAAATGCTCCAATTGTTAAGGTTTTGGTCTCACCATCGGAGGTAATTATTTCAACAGTTTTTATTTGGTTTCCCCATTCACCTGCAGTATTAAAAATCACATCTACAGCGGATTTGGCTTGCGATGGGATCTCTTCTTTGTTAAATTGTACAGTAATACATCCACAGGTTGGTTCTACTTTTGTTAACCGAAATGAGGAGCCGCCACTATTAACAAACTGAAATGAATATACAACAATTTCCCCTTCTTTTAAAGTACCAAAATTATGTATTTCTTTGGTAAATTCAATCCTTCCAGCTGGCTTTTTTTTGTTTAATTCGCTTGAGACGGAAGGAGACTTTGGCTTCGAAGAGTTGTTCTGACAGGACGCTAAGATTATACTTGTCAGCAGACAGAAGGATATGAAGTATCTTTCAATCATCCTTCCAAAAGACCACGTCCGGCTTTAACAATTTTCCCCTGGTCCTTAAAATCCTTGGTTATCCGATCCAGTACTCCATTGATAAAAATGCTGCTTCGTTGGGTACTATAGAATTTGGCCAATTCAATATATTCGTTCAGTGTGACCTTTATTGGTACAGATGGAAAATCCATCAGTTCAGTTAAAGCAAGCTCCATAATTAAAATGTCCATGGTTGCCACTCTGTCAACATCCCAGTTCTTCGTATATGTTTCGATTGTTTTACGATTTTCCTCGCTATTTGAGAGCGTTTTTCTGAAGAGCTTTACAGTAAAATCCTTATCTTCTTCATCTTTATAAAGAGAAGAGAGATGTTCATTGATATTGTTGTCTTCCCTGAATTTTTTTAGGGTTTTTATGACCATTGAGACAACGAAATCCAGATCATCGTTCCAATAAATGCTTTGCTCTTCAAATTCATTGAACACAAACTCACTTTTAAGCAATACTTCAGCATAAAAATCCTCAAAGAATTTTCTATCATTCTGAAAATCATCCACTAAGCTGGTGAGGTAGTTTTTGTAGACCTCAGATTCGACCATCGATTGATAAATATTCTTAATCAAATCCTGGCTATTGGCCCAATTCACTTTGTTCTTTTGAATGAAGTCAGATAAGTCTTTGTTAATCCTCAACTTATTTACGAGACGGTTGGATACAAAACGCAAATTTGGATTTAGCTCTTCCTGCGTTGGAAAATTCTTCATTTTCCGGATGCCTATTATTTTCTCGGCATAGTCGCATAATTCAATTGGGAGTGAAAGCAGCAAATGATAAAGATCATATGTTTTCTGAATGCTGAAATGAAGTTCGTTCTCAGATACGCTTACCGGCTTGTCTGCTGTAGAAACGTGAGCATAAAGTATTTGTAAGACTTTTGTGCGGATTATCCTTCGACTTATCATTTTCTCTTATTTTTCCTTGAGCCGCAAAAGTACAATAAAAAAAGCGGGTTATCGATTTCCTATGCTAAATGGATTTTAAGAAGGGCAACCATTTTAAGCACATCATCTTCTGTGGTATCAAAAGAAGTCATCCATCTTACTTCGCCCTTTGATTCATCCCAATCATAGAAAAAATATTCTTTCCTGATTATTGGAATGATTTCTTTAGGTAAAATGGCGAAAACCCCATTAGCTTCAACTTTTTGAGTTATTTTGATGGCATTTATTCCGGAAATTGAATCTGCCAGCAGGCGAGCCATTTCATTAGAATGTTTGGCATTGGTTTTCCATATTTCTTCCTGCAAATACGGAATAAATTGAGTAGAAACAAATCTCATTTTTGAATAAAGCTGAGCTGCCTGCTTACGATAGTACTTCGTATGTCTGGCCAATGACGGATTAAATATCAAAACTGCTTCACCTAGCATTAGCCCATTTTTTGTTCCACCGAATGAGAGT
>CAIRSO010000368.1 GCA_903881215.1 uncultured Bacteroidia bacterium | reverse complement strand
TAATCCCACCTTGAGGACTTTTAGCATTTGGTTTCGTATGTTTTGAAATCAAATTAACTCCTTCAACTAAAGCTTTATTTGATTTGGTCACAACTTCTAGTACTTTACCTTCAGAACCTTTATATTCTCCTGAAAGGACATGAACTGTATCACCTTTTTTAATATGAAATTTATTTTGCATTTTCAATTATAGATTAAAATTATAATACTTCAGGTGCAAGAGACACAATTTTCATATATTGTTTGTCGCGTAATTCACGTCCAACAGGACCAAAAATACGAGTACCTCTCATTTCGCCAGCTTCATTTAATAATACTACTGCATTATCATCAAAGCGAATATATGAACCATCAGCACGTTTTACTTCTTTTCTGGTACGTACAATAACACCTTTTGTAACTTGTCCTTTTCGTACATTACCATTGGGAATAGCATCCTTAACAGTTACTACAATCTTATCACCAATTGATGCATATCTTTTACCTGTACCACCTAGTACTCGAATACACAGAACTTCTTTAGCTCCGCTGTTATCTGCAACGTTTAATCTTGATTCTTGCTGTATCATTTTTACTTAGCTCTTTCAATTATTTCTACTAAACGCCAGCATTTATTTTTACTTAATGGGCGCGTTTCCATTATTCTTACTGTATCACCTTCTGTGCAGTCATTTTTTTCATCATGAGCTACAAACTTGGTAGTTTTCTTAAGAAATTTACCATACATCGGGTGTTTTACTTTTCTTTCAACAGCAACAACAATCGATTTTTCCATTTTGTTGCTCACAACGATTCCAATTCGTTCTTTTCTGAAATTTCTTTCCATTTTAGATATTTCTTATCTTATTTGTTAAGTTCTCGTTCTTTTAAAACTGTATATAAACGAGCAATACGTTTACGAGACTCTTTTATTTTATTCGGATTCTCTAGTGGTGTTATTGCATGATTTAATTTCATACGGTTTAACAAATCTACTTCGTTTTGAAGTTTCTCTTCGAGTTCCTTAGTTGATAATTCTCTAATTTCTGTTGCTTTCATCGTTTTCTAATATCTATTCTTGAACATAATCATTACGTACAACAAACTTTGTAATTACAGGTAATTTTTGAGCAGCTAAACGCATAGCTTCTTTTGCTATTTCTAAAGAAACACCTTCAGCTTCGAATAAAATTCTACCTGGTGTTACTGGAGCTACCCAATGTGATAAAGCACCTTTACCTTTACCCATACGTACTTCTGCAGGTTTAGAAGTTACTGGTTTGTCAGGAAATATACGTATCCAAATTTGTCCTTCACGTTTCATGTAACGAGTTACGGCAATACGAGCTGCTTCTATTTGGCGTGATGTAATCCAACAAGTTTCTAACGTTTTAATTCCAAAAGATCCATAAGCCAATTCATGACCTCTTTGTGAAATTCCTTTCATTTTACCCTTTTGTTGTTTCCTGTATTTTGTCTTTTTAGGTTGTAACATCGCTTTATAATCTATAAATTATTTTTTTCTTTTTCTGAAAGATTTTTTTGGTGCTGCACTTACATTGCTGTTCGGTGATAAATCAACCGTACCATAAACTTCACCTTTAAAAATCCAAACTTTTAATCCTAACTTACCATACGTTGTAGCTGCAGGTGTCATCGCAT
>CAIRSO010000367.1 GCA_903881215.1 uncultured Bacteroidia bacterium | reverse complement strand
GCCCCATAGCCGTCAACCTAAGGCGTAAATTTAGGTAAATTTGTATAATATAGGGGGGTATGCGAAACCGTATTTCCCGATTTTAAAAATTCTTTGGAAGATGTTTTTACTTCGGAAGAGTTAGAGGCTACGGCCAGAGAGACTGGGTTTTATAGACGAGAATCGAAGGTAAGACCTTCAGTGTTCTTTGATTTATTAATGTATGACATGAGTTCAGGTGAATCGAAAAGCCTGAGCCAGCTTTCCATTGAAGCAAGGTCTGAACATGACATTGGTGTTACAAAACAAGGGATCGACAAAAAGTTTAATGAACACACTCTGTCTTTCTTAAAGAAGTTGATTGAAACTCAACTATCGGTCGAATTAGACCTGCATCTTGATGCAGGATGGTTGAGTTCATTTAATAGGGTTCCTATTAAAGATGGAACACGTTTCCACCTTCCGGAAGAATACAAGGATTATCTCCCTGGTTCGGGGGGAAGTGGTTCAAAAGCAGGAGCGTGTATTCAATTTGAGTTTGATTTAAAAAGTGGTAAAATAGAAGTTATGGACCTTACAGCTTCCAACAAGCCGGATGTTAAAGATGCTCTGGAGTTCTTGGACAATGTAAAGAAAGGTGACCTTATCATTAGGGATCTTGGATATTACGCCTTTAAATCTTTTATCAATATCATTAAAAAAGAGGCCTTCTTTATCTCCAGGCTTGGAGCCAAAACGAATGTTTTTGAGATGAGAAGTGGGAACTATAAAAAACTTGATTTTAAAGCTGTCTATCATCAGATGAAGAGATGTAAGCAATCAAGGATCTACAAGAATATATTTATTGGATCCGAAGAAAAGATACCCGTTAGGTTGGCAATAGAACTCATGCCTGATGATGTTTATGAGGAGCGAATGAGAAAGATAAAAAAACTCCATACAAAAAAAGGTTATCAAACAAGTGAAGAATATAAGTTTTTAGCCCGGTTCAATCTCTTCATTACCAATGTGACCAAGGAAGTGTTACCGGACAAAGTTATATCTTCCCTTTATAGGATGCGCTGGCAGATAGAATTGATATTCAAGATATGGAAATCTGTATTTGGCATACATCATGTTCGCAAAATGAAGTACCAACGTTGGTTATGTCTGTTGCACTTCAAATTACTTATGATGATAATTAATTGGAACATAATCATGGCACAACGTAATTATCATTATCGATGGAAAGGAAAGTTGTTAAGCCTTAATAAGTGCTTTAAAACATTGTTTGATAACATCTATCGATTGCGGGAAACACTCAGACTTGGACAGAAAGGGATAGTTAAATTTATTAAGTGGGTAAATAGAATATTAAACGAAAATCATTGGATAGAGCGAAAGAAAAATAAGTTGGGACTAGAGAATATATTTTATATAATGTTTTGCAAATCAAATATATATGCGTACATTTAGAAAGAGAAACGGGACGCACGTCCAAAGTAGCATCCCGTTAAAAAACTTAAAAATGTTCTTTAATATGAGTAAAATTACAACAATCAAACCTGTTCTCCAAAGGGATGGGATAAAAAATAGTCATCTTCTTAATTATCAGATAAATAAAAAAATTTATAATAGCTTAGGTTGACGGCTATGGGGACGGGGGATGAGGCTTTCCTTAGTAGGTCGGGGGATGAGGCTCTTCCCAGGAAATGGGGCCGGGGGATGAAGAATTTCCCTTAAGTTGGCCGGCGATAAAGAGGATTTATGCCAGGAATAAAGCCGCTTCGGCGAAGACCCTTTCAAACCAGTAGTCAACCTTTCCGGAAAGAGGTGATTCAAGAACAGGGAAGGGATTCTCATGGAGATAGTTGAACGGGAAGTCCCATACTTTAAGACTGTTCCTGTTGTGGAATTTTGAAAGTGTTGACACCACTCCTGCTGAAGGGATTACTGTATCTTTGGATAATGTTACTGTATGTATCTGATCCTTCAGCTTTCTTAACATATTTTCCCTGAAGACCCTGAATCTTCCCAGGTCGATCATAGAGCGGAACGCCATTCCAATCTGGCTGGAATTTAGGAAGTCAGAGAGAGGGCTCTTTTCTGTTATGGTATTTTCAAAATCATTGAGATAAAAATTGTATACCCTGTCGAAGGCCCGCTTATCCATTATTAACTTTGACGCCCCTTTCATATTGCTGAAGACTGAGCCACCGCAGAAAATGAACAGTTTGCTTTCTGAAAACAGGTTTTCAGGATTTCCCATCATGATAATCTCAGCCATAAAGGCCCCGATGGAATACGCAAAAATATTTATGTTACTGGTCTTGGGAATCAGAGAATGACGGCCTGTCTTGATATCAGATGCTATCTTTACAATATCTTCCACAGTCTGATAGCCTGATTTGAAAAATCTCATCGGGTCTTCCGTCAGCCTGTTG
>CAIRSO010000366.1 GCA_903881215.1 uncultured Bacteroidia bacterium | reverse complement strand
TGGAATAGTTTGATATCACAATTTGTGATATCAAACAGAGGTGGTAACAGATTCTTACCTCACGCCTTTACAGAACAAGGAGTTGCCATGCTCTCCAGTGTTTTGAGAAGTGAAAAAGCAATTGAGATAAACATTCAAATTATCCGCGCTTTCATTCTGATTCGCCAAAATACCCTTCTGTTAGCAGAGATCAACCAAAAGTTGGAAAACTTCATGCTCGACACGAACCTACAGTTCAACGAAATCTATCTGGCTTTGCAAGAATTATCAGTCCAAAAAGCAACTCAAAGAAATGCCGTCGGTTACTTAGCAATAGCCAAAAATGATTAGTCATAAACATTTCAAACATTTCAAACATTTCAAACATTTCAAACATTTCAAACATTTCAAACATTTCAAACATTTCAAACATTATTATGCTTTTCGACGACTTTATTGCCCTCTTTTATCCCCGTCTCTGTGCAGGATGCCAAACAGCTTTGGTTCGTGGTGAAGATATTCTTTGTCTGGGATGCCTGGCTGATCTGCCCAAGACCGGGTTCGAAAAAGCATCAGATAATCCGGTGGCACAACTTTTTTGGGGAAGGGCAGATATTCGTTTGGCCACCTCCTTCTGCAGTTTTGACAAAGGAGGGATCATGCAGCATCTGATGCACCAGCTCAAATACAAAGGTTCGACTGATGTAGGAGAAAAAATGGGAAAATTGATGGGAATTGATTTAATCAAATCGGAACCTTTCCGGGAGATTGAACTCATCATTCCTGTCCCATTGCATCCCCGGAGAGAGCGTAGCCGGGGGTACAACCAAAGTGCTGTGATTGGAAAGGGACTCTCCCATGCCATGGGTATACCGCTTGTACCAGGCAACCTGATTCGAAATCACTATTCGAATAGCCAGACTAACAAGGGCAGATTTGAACGATGGGAAAATGTGAAAGAGCTATTTGGAGTTCGTAAACCGGAGTTTTTGGAAGGGAAGCATCTTCTTTTGGTCGATGATGTTGTGACCACAGGCTCAACCCTTGAGGCTTGCGCTCAAGTACTGCTAAAAATCCCGGGAACAACAGTTAGTATTGCGACTTTGGCATATGCATAAGAAATATGACACAGAGTGACACAGAGAAGCACAGAGTTACACAGAGAAAAGTAAAAATAAGAAACTAAATCACAAAAGTTATGTATTCGAATTTACTAACCTCAGAAATAATCGGCTGTGCAATAAATGTTCACAGAATCTTAGGACCTGGACTACTTGAATCTGTATATGAAGAATGCCTGGCCTATGAACTAAAAAAAACAGGATTTCTAATCGAAAGACAAAAAGCCGTTCCGATTATTTTTAAAGAAATAAAACTAGAATGTGGGTACCGAATCGATATTTTAGTTGAAAATACGGTGATCTTAGAACTTAAATCAGTTGATGAACTTGCTCCTATACATGAAGCTCAAATCCTAACCTATTTAAAGCTTTCAGAAAAAAAAATAGGATTATTAATGAACTTCAACGTCACTGTACTAAAAAATGGAATAAAGCGATACTGCTTTTAACCTCTGTGTCTCTCTGTGCTTCTCTGTGTAACTCTGTGTAATATTTGCTGTTTATTAGCTGTTACTTTTTACCCCATTTATAACCACTATTTTCTAAACCAACTATATCCAATACACGGTTAACCACTGTATCCACTAAGTCGTCTATAGTAGTCGGTAAACTGTAAAATGAGGGAGTGGCAGGCATGATAATGGCCCCGGCTTCTGTTAAGGTAACCATGTTGCGCAGATGAATCAGATTGTATGGTGTTTCTCTTGGAACAATGATCAGTTTGCCACGTTCCTTAAGCATTACATCCGCAGCTCGGGTAATCAGATCATCAGAAATTCCGGAAGCAATTCTTCCAAGAGTTCCCATGGAGCAAGGAATTATCACCATGGTATCGTACCCTGCCGAACCTGAAGCAAAAGGAGCATAGAAATCGTTTGTGCCAAAAATTGGAAAAGGGATAACGTTTTCATCAACGGTCTCTTTCAATTCATACGCCCAAATATCCTTTGCATTCTTAGAAAAGACAACGGCACAACTTTCGATCTCAGATGAGGGAACTCTCAGTTTCTCTATAAACCGCTTGGCATAGATAGAACCGCTGGCTCCGGTGATTGCAATAATGATTTTTTTACCCATCAGTTCATTTCTTATGAAGCAGGCTATTCACTAATTTAAGCTATTTCTAAACCCGTCCTTTTTACCAAATCCACCAATGGAGAATTATCGTTGCTATAAAAACGAGTTGTACCAATTATAAAAGGTTCAATCTTTGAGTTAACTTTTTTAGTTAAATTCCAAATTTTTCCAGCCAAATAATCATCATTTTCAATATCAGTAACGATCATTAAGTCAATATCACTGTCATCAACTGCCGTATTAGACAAATAGCTGCCATACAAAAAAGCCTTGTCTACGCTAATTCCCTCAGCGCGGAGCAGCATAATATAACTTCTCAAAATAGCTACAACTTCACTTTTAGCCATCGCAACAAATTCTTTGTTTTATTTAAATATTCCTCAACACTATACAAAGCGGGCAATACCGGATTGTAATCAGGATAACGTCCTTGCAATTGATACTTCATCAAAATACCAATAAATATTTGAGTCTCCTCCTCAAAAGTCAAGCCAGCAATTTCTGATAAATTGACAAGGTTATGAGTTCGTGGAGCAACATCCTAAATTTTTTTCACACAATG
>CAIRSO010000365.1 GCA_903881215.1 uncultured Bacteroidia bacterium | reverse complement strand
GCATAGGTTTAGTTGATAATATCCCCTTTTCAATTGATTCTAATTTTGCCAGGTTGATTTATTTTTTATATTTGGACGAATCCATACAAGAAAACTTTATAAATGTAAATTTAAAAGAGATGAAAAAGATTCTTATTATTCTTATGTTGGCAATTTCTTTGCCCGGCTTTTCTTATGCTCAGACCCCCCAGCATGTGCTTGGATTAAGATTTGGGACAGGAGGCGGATTTGGCACGGAGATCTCCTATCAGCATGGATTATCAGCGAAAAACAGATTGGAATTGGACCTGGGTTTTAACAGCCATTATGAAAACTACCTGAGTAACAAATATAATTATACGACCTGGGGCCTTACCGGATTGTACCAATGGGTTCAAAAGATTGACAGCAATGTAAATTGGTATTTGGGAGGAGGTGCTAAAATTGGATCATGGAGCTACGACCATGGAAATGTTTACCAGTACAAATACAACAATGGTATCTTCTTGGCAGCTGCCGGTGACGTTGGAATTGAGTACACATTCCCTATTGGTATCCAACTTGCTTTGGACGCCCGTCCGGAAATTGGACTGATCAACCATGGAACAGCTATAAATGTTGGCTTTGCAGTTCGTTATCAATTCAAATAAAATAATGATCTTTGGTAGAAATTTATAATATACTTTCTACCAAAGATATTTTTATGAAGCGGATTTTCTTTACAATGGCTTTGGTTGTCATGCTGTTCAGCCTGGCCAATGCCCAGATTGCAAAACATTCGGTGGGCTTGCGATATGGAGCCCTTTATGGTTTGGGCACCGAAATCACCTATCAGCGGGGATTGACTTCTGAAAATCGATTGGAATTTGATTTTGGTTTTAACAGCAACTTTGAATATGTCGATAATTTCAGGCAAGACCACAATAGCTGGGCACTCACAGGTCTTTATCATTGGGTATGGAAGCTGGATGATAACGTTAATTGGTATGCAGGTGCAGGCTCAAAGCTGGGCACCTGGAGCTCAAATCAGGGTTACAATTACAGATACCACAACGGACCATTTTTTACTGCATCCGGTGATGTTGGAATCGAGTATGTTTTTCCTGCCGGTATCCAGTTTGCCCTGAATGCACGTCCGGAAGTGGGAATCTACAATCATGGAAGTGGCGTAAATATTGGTTTTGCAGTTCGGTACCAGTTCAAATAAATCCGTGATTATCCAATGATTGTAATTTTAATTGTCTTGTCAGCCGGAATTCTTACAGGATTGCTGCTCATCAAAAGACCAAAAATTCATCGAATCAACAATCATCTGCTTAACTGGGCCATATACCTCCTTCTTTTTCTTCTCGGTCTGTCGGTTGGCACCAACAAGGAAGTGATACAAAATCTGGGTAAAATAGGTTACGAAGCATTGGTCATTGCCTTAGCATCAATCTTTGGTAGTGTAATATTATCAGGTTTGCTCTTTAAGTTACTATTTAATAAAAATGCGAAGTAGCCTGATAATCATTGGGTTTTTTGCCTCTGGAGTTGTTCTCGGACTATCCGGAAAACTGCCAAATGGATTTGATTTCGACAAATTTGGAAGTTATGCTCTGTACCTGCTGATGTTTCTTGCCGGTCTCAGCATTGGAAGCGACAAAAACTCATGGTCAGTTTTAGCTACGCATAACTATAAAATTATCTGGGTCCCTGTTACGATAATTATCGGAACTCTGACTGGTTCAGCTTTGGTTTCGCTGATTTTACCTTCACTCACCATGAAAGAATCAATGGCAGTCGGTGCCGGCTTCGGATACTACAGCTTATCAAGCGTATTTATCACCCAACTGCATAGCCATAGCCTGGGTGTAACGGCACTCTTGTCAAATATTTTCAGGGAAGTATTTACCTTGCTTGCCACCCCAATCCTGGTAAGTTATTTTGGAAATCTGGCCGGCATAGCCTCCGGCGGAGCCACCGCGATGGACACTACCCTGCCTGTTATCAGCAAATACTCCGGCAAATCTTATGCGATAATTGCTGTATTCAGTGGGATAGTGCTCACCATTTTGGTGCCATTTTTGGTCACGTTTATACTATCTTAATTCTCCAATAGCCTGTCTTGTCGCTTCCGATACGTTCTACTATTCCCTTCTCTTTAAGTTCTTTTATTTTCCGTTTTGCAGTGCTTAAGCTTATGTGCAATCGTTCACTAATTTCGGCAGCAGTTATTTTATTATTTTGTTTTATCAAAAACCATACAGTGTCATTTACAGTGTCATTTTGCATTTTTATAGTGTCATTTACTGTGGGAACGTAGTGAATATGCATTTCACGGTTCGGCTTTTATTTTATCCTACTTTTCAGATATAGCAATGTACTTTTTTAATTCAGTTTGTTTTTCTGCTTGTTTTATTAAAAAGTCTGCTACGTC
>CAIRSO010000364.1 GCA_903881215.1 uncultured Bacteroidia bacterium | reverse complement strand
TGATGAGCAATACCCTTCAGATGGAATCAGCAATAAGAAATGGCCCGAATGGCTCCTGGGAAATAAAGCTCGCACTTCACAACGTACTACTTTTGCTTCTTATGGCATTTACAAAAAAGAATCGCCCTTACTAAAATCCGGATTATTAGGGCCTGTAGTTATCTTAACTGAAGATTTAAATCACTAAAATTAACTGAAGACATGAAAAAAACCATCCACTTTAAAAACATGCTCTCCTTGATCCTTTTATCAATCATGTTCATCTTCTCAGGATGCCAACAGGATCAAAAGAAGGAGATAAGCACCATAAATGACTTCGGTTCTTTACAGTCCAAACTTCAGGATCCTCCTTCCGAATACCGCAGTGCCCCTCTCTGGGACTGGAATGATAAAATCACTGAAGAAGGCATCGATTTTCAGATGAAGAAATTTAAAGAAGGTGGACTGGGTGGAATTTTTGTGCATCCCAGACCGGGTCTGATCACAGAATACATTTCTGAGGACTGGAATCATCTCTTTGACTACACTGTTCAGAAAGGCAAGGAGCTGGATATGAAGGTGTGGATTTACGACGAAAATAGTTATCCCAGCGGTTTCGCCGGAGGACATGTCCCGGCAGAAATGCCTGATTCATATACACATGGAACGGGTCTTAGCTGTCAGGTTCAGGATACCCTCAAAACCGATACAACCAAATATGAAGTGGTTCTCAAGTTAGAGAACAACGAGTTCAAAGAGATTACCACTAATCTGAAAGAAGAACAAGGCCGCATAGGTAAGTATTTTCTTTTCACCAAAACTTTCGCCAAAAGAAGTTACTGGATGGGTAATTATTCATATGTTGACTTGCTCTACAAAGGAGTAACAGAAAAATTCATGGAGATTACCATGAAAGGTTATGAAAAATACAACAAAGCTGATTTTGGAAAAACTCTGCCCGGAATTTTTACTGATGAGCCAAATTTGGAAGCAGCTCTTGGAACCAGAACTTCCTACCGCTGGACTCCGGATCTTTTCGATGAATTTCAAAAACGTTGGGGCTACGACTTAAGGATCAATCTTCCGTCACTGGTTGTTGAGTCTGGAAACTGGAAAAAAGTCAGGCACGACTATTATACAACCCTTCTTGAGATGTTCATCGACCGCTGGGCCAAACCATGGAACAAATATTGCGAAGAAAATAATCTACTCTGGACGGGACATTACTGGGAGCATGGCTGGCCAAAGCCTACAGACGGTTCTGATGAATCAGCCTTCTACATCTACCATCAGCAACCCGGAGTAGATATGCTTGGAAATACCTATACACCGGACGGTTTAGGCGGACAATTCGGAAACACCAGAGCTATTCGCGAACTCCATAGTGCTTCAAATCAGGGTGGTAGTAACAGGATGCTGAGTGAAACTTACGGAGGAGCCGGTTGGGAAATAAATTTTGCCAATTTCAAGCGTCTTGTCGACTGGCAAGGTGTTTTGGGCGTCAATTTTGTCAACCAGCATCTCTCCTATTTCAGCATCAAGGGTGTTCGCAAATTCGACTATCCTCCCAGCTTCTCATACCACGAACCATGGTGGGAAAATTACAAACCAATGGGCGATTACATTGGGCGCATTTCAATGGCCATGTCGTCTGGTGAACAAATCAACAAAACATTGGTACTTCAACCTAATACAACAGCCTGGAGCTACTTTTCCCGGACTGTTAAAAATCCGTTCATCGATACCATTCAGTATGATTTCAAACGATTTGTTTACCAACTGGAAAGAAATCATTATGAGTACGATTTGGGTTCGGAACTCGTTTTAAGAACCATTGGTTCGGTAAAAAACGGAAAATTATTGGTGGGTAAACGTACTTATGGTCTGGTGGTCATTCCTGCCACAATGGAAAATCTGGATATGATTACTTATAAACTACTAAAAGATTATCTGCTTCAAGGTGGAAAAATTCTGTCGTTTAGGAAAAGTATTCCTAGATTAGACGGAGCCGAAAGCAAGTTAAATGCAGAGTTGATGACTGCCTTTCCAAAACAATGGTCTTATGCAAAATCGCCGGAAGATGAAATTACCAAACATGCTCTGACAGACCCGGATTTCGATATTACCGAATCACTGCCATTGGCGGGTGAACTTTACCATCAGAGGAGGATTCTAAAAGATGGAGAACTGCTCTTTTTTGTCAATTCAGATACAACACAGTCGGTTTCTGCTTCTGTCACCGGACAAGGTAAAACACTTGTAAAAATGGATCTTAACAACGGAATCTGCACGCTGGTACCCGTCAAATCCGAAAATGGTCAGATAACTTTTGATCTGGAACTTCCACCGATAGGTAGTGCCCTATATTTTCTGACGAAATCTAATGTTGCGGCCCTTTCTGCCTCTGCTGTTATCTCCTCTCCATCCAATACTCCGGCAATGGATGTATCCATTGAAAGCCCGGTAAACGAAACAGTCGAAACTACAGTTCTGCAAGAAGCTGATAACGTTCTTGTACTCGATTTCCTTGATTTGAAGGGAAGGAAATTGAACCTTAAGGATACCTATTTCATGAAGGCTATGCGCCAGCTTTATGACAGCAGCGGATTTAAGATGGGCAATCCATGGCAACACAAAATTCAATATCGTCAAGACTATTTAGCCCTGGATACATTCAAAACCGGTTCGGGATTTGAAGTAAAGTATCATTTCAATGTTGCAGCAATGGCAGATTTAAAAACTTTATCAGCCATAGATGTAGTGATTGAAAGGTCCGAATTATGGGATCTTTATCTCAACGGGGAGAAACTTTCAAAAAGCGATAAATGGTGGATTGATCGTGAATTTTTCCGCTTCCCCGTAGGCAATTATCTGCAAAAAGGGGTAAATACCTTAACTCTGAAGGCTGTGAAGATGTCTGTTCATGCAGAAATTATGCCTGCCTACCTGGTGGGTAATTTCAAACTGAACCCCTTGAAACAAGGCTTTGAAATTGCCAATGGATCGATTGATGCCCTTGGCTCATGGAAATCTCAGGGATATCCATTTTATTCCCAAAAGGTCATGTACACCCAAAAATACAAGACCCTTCAATCTGGCAAATCATACAAACTAAAGCTGAATAAATGGAATGGAACCATGGCAGTTGTCTATCTGAACGGAGTGAAAACCGGGTTGATTACAACCCCACCATATGAACTGGAACTGCCATTAGATCTTCAGTCAGGCGAGAATACCATCGGACTCGAAGTCATCGGTAGCCTGAAAAATACTTTTGGTTTCTTTTACAAAGGCATGGCGAACAGATGGATCATCGGTCCGGGCGATTGGGATGTTGCTCCTGCAACTCTTCCATCACCGGATCAATATTTCTTACTTGATTATGGGTTGTTCGAGCCTTTCAGCCTGATTTTGTTGAATTGATATTAAAATTCTGTTTTTTTTAAATTGCTGTTACTCATTTATACTCAACAAAAGACTAAAAACTGATAACTATTACTTTTTTGATATGAAAAAGCCCTATTACATTGCTCTGATTTTGATATTTATCTTCAGTTCCTGTGATTTTTTCGTACCCGGAAAAACAACTCCAGCAGAAAAAGGCTGGAAGGAACAGCTTACAGATGAATTACCCTTGCTAGGCCATCGAAACTGGGTCCTGGTCGTTGATAAAGCATTTCCAGCCCAAACTGCGGGCGGAATCAAAGTCATAAATACCGGTGAATCCCTGCAAGATGTTTTGCAGTTTACGCTGCAAAAGATTGATCGGTCACTTCATGTCAAACCCATCGTTTATACCGATAAGGAACTTGGGTTCATCACGCCCGTACTCGTCCCCTTGATCAATGATTACAAAAAAGAACTTCAGAAAACACTCAAAGGTATTGAGCCACTTACCTTGTTGCATGATTCAGTTTTTGTTAAAATCGATCAGGCATCCAGGCTTTTTAAAATAATTGTTTTGAAAACAGAAGAGACCATTCCATACTCATCCGTCTTTCTTCAGTTTGACTGTAGGTACTGGTCGGCCGAAAATGAAAAGGCTTTACGGGAGCTGATGAAGAAATAAATAATTGATTTATGCTTGAGAACATTTTATTTGACCTGGGAGGAGTTCTCCTAACTTTAGATATGGGAAGAACCCGGTCGGCCTTTGAAAAGCTTGGCTGGAAAGAGGAAGACTGGAAGGGTATCACCCACAATGGTTACCTGATTTTTGAAAATCTTGAAATAGGGGTCGACTCTCCGTCTAAATTCAGGGAACAGATTAGGAAGATCCTTCCAACCAATCCATCTGACAACGATATTGACAATGCCTGGAATGCTATGTTGATTGCATTCCCTGTGGAGATTGTCAATTATTTGATAGAGCTCAAAAAGCAATACCGACTATATGTATTAAGCAACACCAATGAACTGCATCTGCAAAGATTCAGGGAAATATTTGAGAATACTCATGGTTTTCCTCTCAACCAGTTATTCGAAAAATGTTATTATTCTCATGAAATTGGATTCAGGAAGCCAAATCCGGAGTCTTTTGAAGCAGTATTAAAAGACGTCCCACTTGATCCGGCTAAAACTCTTTTTGTAGATGATTTAAAGGCAAACACGGAAACTGCTGAAAAATTGGGAATGAAAGTCCTTCATATTGAAGCCGGCACCTTGTTGGAGGGTCTACCTGCTTATCTTGCAATGCACTGCTAAGATTTGGTTGCTGTACCGTCCGATTCTAAATCAGGTGATCTGGCAAACATTCGAACTCGGACGGAGGATCTCCGATCTCTTTTTCTACAAACATGCTACCCCTCCGGGGCAACGAAACGTCACGATCATCGGCTACCTTAACATGATAGTAGCCCCGACAGTTCGCTATTCACTTTTCGTTGTTCACTATTTCTCACTCTCAACTTTCCACTCTCAACTCTCAACTGTGGAGTTGCACTCTCCCATTCTCCCAGTCTCCAAGTCCCCTAGTCCTTCTTCTCCGTTTCTCGTTTCTCCGTTTCATTCTCTGGAGTTGCACTCTCCCATTCTCCCAGTCTCCAAGTCCCCTAGTCCTTCTTCTCCGTTTCTCGTTTCTCCGTTTCATTCTCTGGAGTTGCACTCTCCCCGTCTCCAAGTCTCCAAGTCCCCCAGTCTTTCTGCGCCTAGTCTTTCCGCTTCGGCTCTTTCCACTCGCCACTCTCCTTGATCAGCTTTTTTAGCTCCTCAACTGCATGTTCGGTGGAAACATGTCTCTGAATCAATTTCTGCCCTTTGTACAAATTAACAGTACCTTTTCCTGCTCCCACGTAACCATAATCAACATCACCCATCTCCCCCGGACCGTTTACCACGCAACCCATGACGCCAATTTTAAGATTTTTGAGATGGCTGAAATTTCTTTTGATTTCAGCAACGGTATCACGCAAATCAAAGAGGGTGCGACCACAGCCGGGACATGAGATAAATTCAGTTTTGGTTACCCGCATCCGACTGGCCTGGAGAATGCCGAATGACAAATTTTTTAATTCGCTGTATCCTATATTACCTTCATTGGAAAGCATTATGCCATCACCGTATCCGTCGATAAACAGTCCGCCAAGATCCGTGCAGGATGCCAGCAAAAGATCTTCATAGTTATTTTTTTTGTACGACCGGTGCAGAATTACAGGTATCTTACATATATGGGCATCCAGCTCCATGAAAAAAGCACGCATCTCAGCAAAACTGTTTAGGTTGTTGCTCTCCATGATCAGAATCATCTTCCGTTCACGTTTTAGCTTTTCTATTGTTTCCGGATTTTTTTCCTTGAAGCTGTCGTATTCATTCTTATTAACCCGAACAAAACGCATCTTGTTGGAATAGAAATCGTTGTATAAATATTCCTCCAGAGTCAAAATTGGATATTCCTTACCAGAACGGTCTAATATTTGTTTGCCATCGAAATAATAATCCGGCTCTGTGCCTGAACTGATGGTTTTTATCTCTTCAAGCCTGTAATTGTTCAGGTTGGCAATCACAACCACGGGCTTCTTGCCACCGATATCATTGACCGGCCGGTTCGAACGCCTTTCATATTCGAATGGGTTTGTCTGCGCAACAAGTGGTGCGGTAATAGGAGAATGATTTTCACGATCTTTGAAAACCTCCACCAGCTTTCGTGCAAAAGGGATCTCCTCTGCCGGATCCTCCGTCAGGGAAACACGGATGGTATCTCCAATTCCATCTGACAGCAATGCTCCTGAGCCAACAGCAGACTTAATACGTCCATCCTCGCCCTCGCCGGCCTCTGTAACACCAATATGGAAAGGAAGGTTCATGTCTTCCAGGCGCATCCGGTAATTCATCAGGCGGACAGTATAGACCATCATTCGCGTATTGCTCGATTTGATGGAGATAACAATATTGTGGTAATCTTCGGCTTTGCAGATCCTGAGAAATTCCATGACAGATTCCACAATCCCGGCGGGTGTATCGCCATACCTGCTCATGATCCTGTCGGAAAGTGAACCCTGGTTAGCACCAATTCTTAAGGCAATACCACGCTCTTTGCATGCGCGGATAAATGGAATAAAACGTTCCTCTATCCTCTTCAATTCCAACCGATAAGCATCATCAGTATAGTTTATCTGGACAAAAACTGCGCGCTTATCATAAAAATTACCTGGATTAATTCTCACCTTGCACACATATTGCATGGCAATTTCGGCAGCCGCCGGATTGAAATGTATATCAGCACACAATGGTTGAGGATAACCTCTGCGATCGAGTTCGCTTCTTATATTTTTGAGATTTTCGGCTTCACGAACACCTTGAACAGTTACCCTTACCAGATCAGCCCCGGTATCAATTATTCTAATGATCTGATTTACTGTTTTTTCTGTGTCATTGGTATCCGTGTCGGTCATGGATTGTATCCTTATTGGATGACCTGATCCCATTTTCACAGGGCCAATAGTAACAAGCGCAGTCTCCTGACGCTCATACTTTAACAGATTTGAGATGTAATTAAAATTATGGTTAATCATGACGTACAAATCTTTCCAGATTGTTCTGACAAATTTATCCTTTTATTTTGAATAAATTTGATCCAAAATTTCATCTACATGTCTGTTATAGTTGAAAATGTTTGCAAATTGTACAGGAATCAAACTGCACTGGACAATATCTCCTTTTCAGTCGAAACCGGAAGTATCATGGGAATCCTGGGTCCTAATGGTGCCGGAAAATCAACTTTATTGCGAATCATCACAGGGTATCTCACTCCAACATCTGGTACAATCAAAATAAATGGACTAAAAGTTGATCCTGATAATTTGGAAATCAAGAGGATGATCGGATACCTGCCGGAAAACAACCCTCTCTATCCCGACCTTTTTGTAAGGGAATACCTTCGACTGGCAGCAGGCTTTTACAAAATTCCAAATAGTAAAAAAAGGATTGAAGAGATCATTGACTTAACTGCTCTTAATTCTGAAGCATTTAAAAAAATCGGGGCTTTGTCGAAAGGATACCGTCAAAGGGTTGGATTGGCGCAGGCCATGCTTCACGACCCTGCCTTGCTGATTCTGGACGAGCCTACTTCAGGGCTGGATCCGGCGCAATTGGTGGAAATCCGACAATTAATACGCAACATCAGCAGCGACAAGACTGTTCTTATTTCGACCCACATCATGCAGGAGGTTGATGCACTTTGCGACAAAGTGTTGATTTTAAATCATGGAAAAGTTGCCGCCTTAGAAACACCTGAAAAATTAAAAACCCTCTCCATCCAAAAAATCAGAACATTTCTGATAGAATTCAAGGAAGAAGCTTCTTTTGAGATTTTTGATCCTATCGAAGGATTAACCAAATGCGAACAAATCAGCACCCAAAAATTCTTATTGTACTCTGCCGATGTTGATCTCCGGCCTGCACTCTTCCACCTTGCCGTGAAAAAAAGTTTAACACTCCTTACCCTTCAGGAACAAGGATCAACCATGGAACATAGTTTTCTGGAAA
This sequence comes from uncultured Bacteroidia bacterium, assembly GCA_903881215.1. Classification (GTDB taxonomy): domain Bacteria; phylum Bacteroidota; class Bacteroidia; order Bacteroidales; family Prolixibacteraceae; genus CAINVV01. The sequence continues at coordinate 2,908 of CAIRSO010000364.1, read as the reverse complement.
TCGTTAAATGAAAGTGGAGAGTTGAGAATTGAGAGTTGAGAACTGAGAGTGGAGAGTTGAGAGTGGAGAGTTGAAAAACTGGGTGGCCAAAATCAACTATAAACTTCGATTCTATATTTTAAATTTTGTTTGCTTCATTTACTTTAATTAACTACATACAAATGATATATAAACTATTACTTCTACTATTACTTTTTTTTGGATCTGTTTCAATTTATGCTCAGCAACCGGATATGAGCAATGGGCAAAAAAAATTCCTAAGCAGTTATGAGAGTAAAACGCTTACACCTGATCAGACTCCGGTCTTGCTTCCCTATAACCGCTGGATCGATCCGGCCGGCACGCAGTTGATCTTCGGAAATAAGGAAATGGAAAACCATGCGCTGGATGTAGCGCTATCTCCAGATGAAAAATGGCTGGCAATTGAAGGGCGTTATGAAGTAGTACTTGTTTCAACAGCTACAAATAAAATTGTCTCCACCTTTCAGCTGAGCGACTATTTCAAGAATCAAATCCGGATGAATACCTTTTCCGGCATCTGCTGGAGACAGGATGGTGGAATAACCCAGCTTTTCTGGGGGGCAGTTGGTAAAGAAAATTCAGTAGTTGTAATGGCTACATGGGAAAATGGGAAATTTACTGATTCAGATATTATTCCATTTGCCAAAGAGGCTCCTGCTGAAACAGCTTTAGTCAATGAGGTGCTATATCAGAATGAATCAGGCATTCCAATGCTCTATGTGGTTCTCAATGGTAATAACAAGGTGGTGAAAATAAATCCTGATACCAAAAAAGTAAGCTGGGTCACTCAAGTAGGTGTAGCACCTTTTGGGATAGCCAGGGCAAACGGGAAAATATATGTCACCAATTGGGCAGGTGGCCAGCCTGATTCCAAGGATGCCAATGTAGCAGGTGTCCCCTGGGGAAGCGCGAAAGTAAATGAAGTGAATGGTGCAACCCGGGAAGGAACCGTTTCGGTTCTGGATCCTGCGACAGGTGCTGTTTTAAAAGAACTCACGGTAGGTTTGCACCCAAACGATGTGATTTCTTCCTATGACGGGAAATTTATTTATGTGTCTAATGCAAACAGCGACCAAATCAGCGTTATCTCAACTGGATCTGATCTTGTCGCTGAAACGATATCCGTCAGGCTAAATGCAGAAGAGAACAATTATTGGGGCGATTCGCCCAATGGTTTGGCAATTTCGAAAGATGACCGCACTTTATTTGTCTGCAATGGGATGGACAATGCATTGGCGGTCATTGCGCTGGGGCAAAAATCCACTTCCGGAGCGACAGAGACTTCCAGCAAACTGTCAGGTTTCATTCCTACCGCTGCCTATCCGGGCGCTGCAGTAGTTTCCAATGAAGGAATAATTTATGTCGCTAATATTGAGGCTGCAGGTTCATCTATTCCTTTTTATACAGAAGGATCCTCAAAACCCAAATACAATTCTCACAAGGAGATGGCCTCTGTTTCGATCATTCCTGTACCGGACAAAAAAATGCTGAAATCCTACACGGAAAGAGTTGAGGCTTCAAATATGCAGTTCCGGATCGACCTGACAGCGAAATTGCCGCGCAAAAATGCGTCACCTGTCCCGGTTCCTGAGAGGGTCGGCGAACCTTCCGTAATCAAGCACGTGCTTTATGTCATCAAAGAGAACAGAACATACGATCAGGTTTTAGGCGACATTAAGAAAGGCAATGGAGATTCTACGCTAACTGTCTATGGCAGGAAAGTGACACCGAATTCCCATCAGCTTTCGAATCAGTACATTTTGCTTGACAATTTTTATGCTTCTGGAAAATGTTCAGCTGAAGGACACCAATGGACCGATGCCGCGATTGTGACTGATTACGTGGAAAAATCTGTCAGGGCCTGGATCAGGAGTTATCCGCATGTTCAATATGATGCCCTGGTTTATTCCCCCACAGGTTTTATTTGGGACAATGCGCTTGCTCACGGTAAGAAAGTTAGAATTTATGGCGAAGCTTGCCTGACTGAATTTGGTCCAAATCAAACCTGGAGCACCATTTACCAGGACTTCCTAAACAACAAAAAATTGGAATTCAAAAACAAAACAACCATTCAACCTGTGGAGGCAATTCTAAGTCAGAATTTCCCTTCGTCCGACAACCACCTTGTGTCTGATGTGCAAAGGGCTGATGCTTTTATTAAAGAGTTACATGAATATGAAAAACAGGATGGAGATCAGCTGCCGGAATTGATGGTGATGGCACTTTCCAATGACCACACTGCAGGTACCAGACCCGGCCTGCCTACGCCCCGTGCCATGGTGGCCGACAATGATCTTGCCCTCGGACAAATTGTTGAGGCGCTTTCAAAAAGTAAATTCTGGAAGAACACTGCCATATTTGTCACCGAAGATGATTCGCAGGATGGTTGGGACCATGTTTCAGCCTATCGCACTGTGGGAATGGTGATCAGTCCATATACCAAAACATCCACGGTCGTTAAGACCAACTACAACCAGGTATCTATGGTGCGGACCATTGAGCAAATTCTTGGTATCCCTCCGATGAATGTGATGGATGCTACAGCCATGCCAATGTTTGATTGCTTTTCCCTATCGGCGGATATGACTCCCTACAAAGCTCTGAAGAATGAAATACCATTGGATGAGATGAACCCAGACTTGAAAGCACTGAAAGGAACCGCACTTCATTATGCAAAAAGAAGTATGGAGCCACAGTTCGACGGGATTGACGATGGCAATGAAGAGCTCTTTAACAAGATTCTGTGGTTTGCCGCGAAGGGCAAAGAAGCCTATCCCCGAAGGAGATAGTGCCTAGAGTGAACTAAAGTGCCTAGAGTGAACTAAAGTGCCTAGAGTGCCTAGAGTTGGGGACTCCATATTTTAGATCCACTTTCTCATTGTGGCGA
>CAIRSO010000363.1 GCA_903881215.1 uncultured Bacteroidia bacterium | reverse complement strand
TCAGCTACCCGTCAAGTGCGGCAGCGGTGGTTTTCGGTGGGTATCTTTCCGCTCAAGCAGCTTTTTGGCTTGACAGGAAATCGCCCGCAATCCGCCCCTGCGTGTAGCTTCCTACGTTAGCAACCATAATATGACACTGCATGAAACAGACATTTAAGCTTAAAAAAGGTGAGGTTTTATTCGACGAAGACAAAATCATCATAAAAGACGATGCTAAAAAGCAAAAGTGGATGTTGTCCTTGATTATTTGTTTGGGGACAATTTATGGTATCGCGACTTTTTTGAAGTATTTTAAGACTGGTGACAACTTTGATTTTTGGTATGGATTAATAATTGGTTTGGTTGGCATTTTGACTCTGATTTTATGGCTTTTAAGATCGGTCAGAAGTGAAATATCTTTGAACGAGGTGAAATCGATGAAAGTTAGACAAAGAAATGGGAACAAATTTCTGGACATAAACCTTAAAAACAATAGACTAAGACGAGTAATTAGAGTTGACAATGAAATGGAACTCAAAGAATATATTGAAACAAATTTTAGGACAACATAGAATTACGGTTGCTAACAAAGTGTAGCGGGCAATAAGGGTTTCCGTGGTATTCGGGCATCCTGCACCGCATAAACTTCGGTGTAGCTTGACAGTGACAAAGCCCGAAAACCCTTACTGCCGCTACACTCGAACGTTATGGCGCATAATAAAAAACACTGCACCTCAATAATTTGTGCAGGGATATTTGGAAATTGACAAAGACATGTTATCTTTGGAGATAACTTTCTGCAAATGAATCGACAGATAATATTTCACGGAGACCACTTCACCAACTTTTATAAAGGGCTCGATTTGAAGGTTAAAGAAAAAGTCAAGCATGTACTTGAGTTAATCAAGCAAGTTGACAGAGTACCTGAGAAATTTCTCGCTCCAATGACTGGATATGATGGACTTTTTGAAGTCAAAATTGAATACCAGTCAAATATTTACCGTATTTTCTGTTGTTTTGACGAAGGGAGATTGATTGTCCTGTTTAATGGTTTTCAAAAAAAGACACAAAAAACACCAAAAAATGAGATTGAAAAGGCAATGAGGTTAAAGAAAGAATATTTTGAATTAAAAAAACAGAAACATGACTGATTATAAAGAAATCAAAACATTTGATGAACTCATAGAAAAAGAGCACGGAAAAATTGGAACCGACAGCCGAAATGAATATGAAGAAGGTGCTCAAATGTTCATCGTGAGTGAGATGCTGAAAGAATCTAGAAAGACAGCAAACATGACACAAGAACAACTTGCCATTAAAGCAGGTACTAAAAAAAGTTATATTTCTAAAATTGAAAATGCGAAAGGTAATATTCAACTATCGACACTGATTAGGATTTTCGAGAAAGGCCTTAATAAGAAAATTGGACTAACATTTTTATAATGAACGAATTACGCGCCATAACAAAGTGTAGCGGTCAATAAGGGTTTCCGTGGTATTCGAGCATTCTACCCTGCATAAACTTCGGTGTAGCTTGAAAGGAACGAAGTCCGAAATCCCTTACTGCCGCTACACTCAAACGTTGTAGGGCATATGTCGAAACTTGAAAGGGTTTCGGGTTTTAGCTGATAATTGGTTGTCTTCGCCGGAAACAGTTTCGGGGTTTGAGGCGGAAGAGTCGTTTAGAAAGACTGCTTTTCGCAACATGTTCATCGG
>CAIRSO010000362.1 GCA_903881215.1 uncultured Bacteroidia bacterium | reverse complement strand
GTTAAGTTAAATTTTAAAAAATACAGGTTTTATATCCTGTTTTGGTTAATCCCCTCTGCTATTTCAGAATCCCAACCCGCAGAACTGTTACGGAATAGGCCGGTATAAGATACTTAAATCTTGTGCCGGCAACAAATGTACCCTCTGTTGGAATCACTTTGGTCGGATCCTCAAGTGAATTCTCATCATCCGGTGCGCCTGTCAAAGTAGTGGAATAACCTGCCCGATCTGCATTATCACAACCTTGAAGAATAATATTCACCGATTCGGATGTGCTTTTATTGTTAGCCACTTTCAAAAGTACATCATTTTTACCCGATTCAGTGTCAATTGAAACGGACCAGAAGCAATTGGTTTTATTTGTGAAAGGTAAAACACTTGACCCCTGATTATCAGAGAACAACATCTTTTGCATATAATATGAAGGAGACCCGTAGCAGGTCACGCTGTTATGAACCACAATATTGGGTCCAAAATCATTGTGCCCTGAAAGAGCTCCATAATTACCATAGCCGGTCCACCATATTTTCCCGGAGTTTTTTTCACATCCCAGCATAAATACGGCATCTGCAATTGTCTTAAGTAAATTGCTGCTTTCCTTTGAGGAACCATCGTTACCCATACATGCGTATTCGGCCACACATATTTTTTTGCACGCAGGATCAATACTATCGTATCTGTTGTACAGACTGAAATCGAAACCAAAATAAAAATGATTGTCAGTAATATCAACCTGATTACCATAAACATGTGAAGGTTCCTTACCGAAACAATTACCGTTATACATAATTTGAATTTCAGGGAAGGCCGCTTTTACGGCATTATAGATCATTGGATAGCGCTTGTTGTAATCATCCAGCATAAAATAATTTTCATTTCCTATCTCAATGTATTTAAGATTATATGGCGCCGGGTGTCCGTTTGCTGCACGCCTGGCTCCCCAGAGAGTGGCGGTCGAACCGTTACAATACTCCAGCAGGTCCAGTATATCATCTATTATAGGTTGCATTTTATCAATGGGACAAAGTGAAGATGGCCACCAGTTTGGCTCTGGTCTTTCATTTATTCCGGAAGAAGTTGTATATACCGGTTCTGCTCCCATATCCTCGCACAATTGAAAATACTCATCAAGACCAAAGTACAGGTCATTTTTATAACCAAAGCCAACCCTGGTGGCTCCTGCCCTTTCTTCCAGAGGGCCTATTGAATTCTTCCAGTTCCAGCAGGTATCCATGTGGGCAGACTCAGCGGTACAGCCACCGGGAAACTGTATATACCTGAATTTCAAAGCAGCCAATTTTTCTGCCAGATCAGGACGGAGACCATTAGGACGGTTCCTCCATGTAGGTGGCATGACTGTGACTACATCAAAGTAAACATCACCTGCTGATGAAGTATAAATAACAAAACGATTCGTTCCCACAACACCTGAGACACCGCTTGTGGTAAGTTCACAGGTATAATGCTGCCATGTATATGTCGGCCTGAAATCTGCCGATTGCGCGTAAACAATACCGTCATTGCCTTCCAGCTTTACCTTTAAAGTACCGTTGAAAGTCAACCCTTTCTTTGCCCAGAATGAGACTTTATAAATGGTATTGTTTTTTAATCCCAGACACCAATAACCTCCGTTTGCCAGACCCACGCTTCCGGATT
>CAIRSO010000361.1 GCA_903881215.1 uncultured Bacteroidia bacterium | reverse complement strand
CCAGATTGAAAATCTTATCAAATTTCTTGATTGGATTTGTGAGGGATACCAATGTGCCCTTTAATTGATAATTTGTGCTGTCTGGCGCAAATTTAATTGATGTGCTGATTGGTCCTCCATCCGGAAGGTCCGTGCCGTAAAGATGCCATCCCGCATCAATTACAGCCTTAAAGTGCAGCTCTATTTCATTAACGGATAGTTTCTTTTGCTCAAAGCTCCATTTAACAGGAGAAACAACCTGTGCAGACAAGTTTAATCCCAGGAGAAAAAAGAAAAATGTCAGGACTGATGAAATCGTTTTAAAATAAATTCTCATTGGAGAAATCGTTATTATCCCTTTGCCAAGGGAATTTTGTTCTATTAATTATTGTGTCGAAATTTCAATGTTATCATTTTTTGAGAACCAAAAATAACATGAATGCCAATCAATGTTCGCATACAAATCTATAAAAAAACCTGCTCAATTTAAGGAGCAGGTTTCTTTATCATTTGATCATATAATGATCTCGTCGTGGTGTTCGTCGTAGAATTTAGATCCAAGGAAACTCATTGAATTCATTTCCACAATCTTAATCTTTTTGTGATATTTCCATCTCCATTTGCATACTTTTGAGAAAATAGAACCTCGGGTCAGAAAGGCTCCCACAAAAGGATGAAGTTCAATTGTCAGACTTTTTTTCTGAAGTTCATCAAAAATATACCGCACTCTTTGTTCGATTTCTTCAATGAAAAGCAAAGTAGGCGTTACTTTTCCTGTTCCTTTGCAAACGGGGCAATTTTCCTCCGTCTCGATGGCCATCTCTTGTCTTACACGTTGCCGTGTGATTTGCATCAAACAAAATTTACTCAAAGGGAGTATATTGTGTTTGGTTCTGTCGGAAGACATAACTTCCTTCATTTTCTCGAAAACTTTCTGGCGATTTTCGTTACCATGCATATCGATAAAATCGATCACGATAATTCCACCCATGTCCCGAAGTCTCAGCTGACGTGCAATTTCTTCGGCAGCAGCCAGATTTACCTCTAATGCGTTTGACTCCTGATCACCTGTTTTGGAACGATTTCCGCTATTAACGTCAATAACGTGAAAAGCTTCAGTGTGTTCGATGATCAGATAGGCTCCACTTTTAAAGGAGACTGTTTTTCCAAAAGATGCTTTGATTTGCTTATCAATTCCAAAATACTCGAAGATTGGCATCTTACCATTGTAATACCTGACAATCTTTTTCTTTTCGGAATCAATGGTCCCCACATACTCTTTTGCATCGGCAGCTGCATCTTCATCGTTGATGTAGATGTTCGAAAAATCGTTGCTGTACACATCTCTAATCAATGAGATGGTACGATCCGTTTCTCCCAGAACCAGCGATGGAACGATCTGTTTTTCCAATTTACTAAGTCCATTTTCGTACTTAGCGATTAGTCGTCTCAGTTCCTGGTCCAACTCAGCTACCATTTTACCCTCAGCCGCAGTCCGAACAATGACCCCATAGTTTTTGGGGCAGATGCTCTGGATTAATTTTTTCAGACGGGTTTTCTCTTCCGTCGTTTCAATTTTCTGAGATACAGAAATTTTGTCACTAAATGGCACTAAAACCATGTTTCTCCCTGCCACCGATAGCTCTGATGTTAATCGGGGTCCTTTGGTTGAAATGGGCTCTTTGGCAATCTGTACCAGAATGGTTTGACCGGCTTTCAAGACCTCAGAAATTTTACCGTCCTTGTTGATATCTGGTTCCGGAATAATTTTCGGAAACGGGCTCAACTTAATTTTTTTGGCGGCTGCCAATTTGAGGAACTTGTTTAGAGTCTGGAATTGGGGTCCCAAATCCAAGTAATGTAAGAACGCATCTTTCTCATAGCCAACATCAACAAAAGCAGCATTTAAACCCGGCATGATTTTCTTTACCTTTCCGAGGTAAATATCACCTACCGCAAATTTAACATCATTACTTTCCCTGTTGAGTTCTACAAGCCTTTTGTTTTCGAGTAAAGCAATTTCGACATGAGAGGACGATACATCAATAATCAACTCATTGCTCATGTTCTTTACTCATTTTATGTTAATTAAAACTATTAGATACAACAAACCTAAAGTGCATGTG